>JAZKEP010000143.1:0-8033 GCA_040387015.1 Bacteroidota bacterium | reverse complement strand
TATCAATTTAATTGCAGGAGTAAATCCGGGAGGCCCTGGCTTTATTGGCGGATGGGTGTCGCAGGGTGCGGGTTTGGCCATAGGCGGAAATGCCGGAACCAGAGGTATTGGAGATCCCTTGCCAAACATTCAAATCAACTTAGTAACCGATAATGATATGCCTGTAGCTCACACTTTCACCGATGGAGCTGGGCGCTACACATTTACAAATCTTGCTTTGGGAACTTATAAAGTGTATGCAGAGGAGATAAACAAAGTTCCTTATTCGCTAAACGTTACCCTCAATGCAAATAATCCTTCACAGGACAATGTGAACGTAAGCGTAAATAGTAACACTGCCGTAACAGGTTTGGAAGACTTACATGATATACGGATAGAAGGAGTATTTCCGAATCCGGTAAACGATAAAGCAACGATTGTACTTTCGTTGAAATTAAGTTCAAAAGTGAAGATGAACCTGACAGATGTGAACGGACGGCTGTTGCAGAGCAAAAGTCTTGAACTTAATTCGGGCGTGAATGAAATAAGATTGGATTTGAGTGGTCGGCCTTCTGGAGTTTGTCATCTTAGTTTGGTGAGCGAGGCCAACAAAAAAATTATTCGACTGGTAAAAGGATTTTAGTAACTAAATTGCCACAATGGAAACAAAAGGTTTATCCGAAAGGATGAGCCTTTTTGTCTTTTTAGCCTATCCCAAAGCGTATTATTACTTGTACAGAGTTCGAATACCCGTACATCAATTTTTACTACAAGCACGTTTACTTTATAGATTCGCGCTTATGAAAAAATCAACCCTATTATTTTTTACTCTGAGTACATTACTAGTGAATGCGCAGGAAAATATTTTGCTAAAGGGCTATGTATATGATAAGGAGGCTAACAACATTCCGCTTGGAATGGCCGCAATTCAAATAAAAAACACACAGTTGGGAGGTTTAAGTGATGACGATGGTTATTTCGAAATCCCAATACCGAAGATTAACCTGAAAGACTCGCTTAAAATTTCTTATGTAGGCTATCAACCTAACACAATTTCAATTGCTGGTTATAAAGATGGAGACACGGTTCGGGTTTCTATTGCATCTTCTGCCGAAACGAAGCAAGATGTAGTAATTGTTGCCGAAAATGCGAAAGGCGTTTTGTTGAAAGCTATCCAGAATATGAAAAAAAACCTTCTTTATGATTCACTTATAGCAACCGGATTTTATCGCCAGTATCACAAAGAGAATGGGAAATATGTTCGTTTACTGGAGGCCGATGTAAGCGTAGCTTTCAATTCCAAAAGTCCTTATAAATATGCCTTCCACGAGTCAGTTCTGCTTAATCAACAGCGCAGGTCGCAGAATTTTGAAACCAATGGAGATGAACATGGAGATCACATTGTAGATTTGCTGAAGGAGAACCCGTATAGCTACAACCGTAATAATTTTCTGGACGCAAAGAAACTCGATTTCTATTCTCCCAAATTTGCCGGAGAAGACTCTGTTGAGTATGTTATCAAGTTGCAGTATAAAGAAAGCAGCAGCGTTAAACTGGTGCAAGCTAAAATATGGGTGCAAAAAGAAACTTACGCCATGACAAGAATGGAAATAGAAAAATTCCCCAACCCTTACTATATTAAGTCACGATATGCCAATGACAGTCGCTGGAAATTAGTAAACGAAAAAAATGTGATTGAAACAGAAAAGGTGAATAACCGCTATGTGGTAAGTTCCATGGTGCGCAGCTACAATCATCATGTGCTGAACATGAAGACAGGTGAAGTTGACTTTATAGTTGAGGAGAGTTTTGAGTTGTATTTTGATGAGTTCAACGCGGAAAGCGTAACTGAAGAATTATCCAAGAGGGATTTCCTCGCAGCCACAAACATCTATACCTCAACTTATAAATACAATTCAAAATTTTGGGATACGTATGACCTGCCTGACGAGCATCCTCTGAAAGAAGAAATTAAGAATGATTTAGAAAAGGGAAAGACACTCATCGAACAATTCCGTGAAAACGGAAAGTAGATTCAGGTAAAGAACTGTTCTATTTCTTCTCGCAATAACATCACAGATACTTTTTCGATGGGGTGCTCCGTCCCATCATATGTTCTGAACTCGGAATTTTTCATCAAATGGTGCACATAATCGGTTTCTTCCCGAGTCACCATGGTATCGTTTGCTCCCCTACCAAGTAAAATCAGATTTACGATCTTTATATAATCCTGATCAGTAAGATGGGTATGCGCTAAATCTTTCATCATTGCTGCGGTTTTAATCATTACGCTTCTCCATTCGTGTTCCCCATGTCGCTCGGCAAGCGCCTGCGCAAAAGCCGGTACCTTCTCTACTATCTTTTCGGCATTCAATAGTTTAATTTCCTTTTCCGCTTCTTCTTCATTCCATTTTAACTTGGTTCCCAGGGTAAAAATTCTTCTTACTCTATCGGGATAAAACCTGGCTAACCACAACCCCACATAACCACCCATGCTATATCCGAAAATATCAATGGTCTGTATATAATGCTCATTCATCCAATCGAGTACTTCGTGTGCAAAGTTCTGCATGGTAAAAGAATGGTGGTGCGAGAGCCGTTTGCCATGTCCCGCAAAATTGAATGTATGCACCTTGAAAGTATTTGACAGTGCAATTTCCAAATCCGAGAATTGTTCTTTTGAGCCAAGAGCTCCGTGTAGCAGCAATAATTCGTTCATGCCGCAAGTTAGCAAGTAATCACTTGCAGGGAAAATTTACCAGTAACCAGAACTGCACATTTTACTACAATTCACACTTTAGCAGTTAAGAAATCAAGTATATAAGCAGGCCCCTATTGCGATTTTTGTAGTGCAAGTTTATACCAACATGATATTACATTTATACTCTTTCTTAAATATCCTGGTGCAACAAAGCGGAAAATTCGGTGTCATAGGAACGGTAGTTTTCTCTCTCTTCTTTCCACAAACTTCGATACAAAGTGAAGATTGCAAAATAAGCTCAATGGATGGGGAATTTACCATGCAGGTATCCCGTGAGGACAAAGAGGTGAAAATTTTACTCAACTTCAGAGATGCCTCTCAATTCAGTCATGCCCTAATAGAAAAATCTGATGATATAAAGAATGAATTCAGGCAGTGCGGCTATGTTGATCTAAAGTCGGAAGTAAATCCAAATGGAGATGTTGCCAAAAAAGATAAATATCCCAGAATGCACAGCGCATCCTATTATCGGCTCAGGATTGTAAGTAAAGAAGGCATCGAACGAACTTACCCTGCCGTTCGATTACCAGGCAAGACACAATAAAACCAGCTTTTAGTTTTCCTTAATTTTCTTCCGACCTATTCTCTCCAAAGCATCGTTTGCGCTCTTCACAATAGTCTCGTAATCGCTAATGTGTTCCTGTAGTTCAGGTTTTGCGGAGGAATCCATTTTGCTGTTCATACTGCTTTGAGCCTTTTTCTTTTTATCCTCAAATGATTTTGCGATTCGTTTTAAAGAACCCTTTGCTGCGGCAATCATAAAGTGCTGATCTTTCTCTAACATCGCTTCTTCTTCAATAATTTTTATTCCTGATAAAACAATTTCTCTATTCATTCGAGTCAGGTAATTAGCATAATAATAATACATGGAGTACTTGCTGATATCCTTTAATTTTCGAAGCTGTTCTGAAAAATAGTTTTGGTAAAGCGAATCACCTTCTTTCGAATAAATATCTGCCACAGCAGTCAGAATATTATTGTTCATCTCCTTCTCAAATTGCTTTGCTACCTGCAAGGCCCTTTTGGAGTCTGTTTCATTCAACGCTTTTAAGGAAGCTGCCACCACTGCGTAGGAACTGTCGCCAATAGCTGTTTCAAAAAGAGAAATATAGGCCGAATCAGAAGATGACTTACTTAACTTTTCAATAGCAGCTTTACGCACCCAACTACTGGGGTCGCTTTTAGCTACTCTCTCAAGAGTCTTATACAGGGAGTCGGGGTTCTCTTTAGGCAAAACCATCTTATCAATAGCATACTCTCTTAAATAAGATGCCTTGTCGTTAATGGCTGCAACCAGGGCTTCCTGAGCCGATAAATTTTCCTCTTCTTTCGCAAGCATCTCCAATGCCTCAAAGCGCTGCGCATAGAGTGGTGTATTATTATACTGAAAGATATAGTTGCCGATTGTCTTATTCTCTTTTTTCTCACATAGTACCACCCGGTCTGCATCCGCATCTATTAAATCTGGCTTGCCATAAGCTTTAAATGCAAAAACCTGCGATTTCTTTTTTACCACCACCTTGTATGAATTTACCACCTTCCCATACCAAACATCTATGCGCATGGGCAACTGATAGGTTAACTCTCTTCCTGAATTATGAGTTTGCCCGATGGAGACGTAAATACTATCCGCATCATAACTATAATTGATATCCAGAACGGGATGTCCTGAATTCAAAAACCATTCATTGAAAAACCAGTTTAAATCTTTGCCTGTCACTTCTTCAAAAGCCAATCGCAGATGGTTTATTTCTACCGATTTAAACTGGTTTGATTTTAAATAAAGCTCGATAGATTTAAAGAACGCCTCATCGCCTGTAATTTCGCGGAGGTAATGAAGCAGTAAGCCGCCTTTCTCATAACTGTGACGATCGAACATATCTTCAGCACTGTTATAGTAAAAACGAATTAGATCAACATTCTTATCCTTTGCTTCCAGAAGATACTTTTCATAATTTTCATACAGTTTAAAATCAGCATGTTCCTTTCCATATTTGTATTCGTTCCATAAATACTCTCCATAAGTGGCAAAAGATTCATTAAGTGGAATATTACTCCAACTCTCTGTAGTTATTAAATCGCCAAACCACTGATGAAACAACTCGTGTGAAATAACATCTTCATAGGTTTCATCGAGCAATTCGCGGGAGTTGCGCTGCAGAAGCTGCCCATGCAGGGTAGCAGAAGTGTTCTCCATGGCACCACTCACATAATCGCGCACAACCACCTGCGAGTACTTCGGCCAGGGGTAATCAAAGCCAAGTTTCTGAGAGAAGAACTCCATCATTTCGGGCGTGTTGCCGAAAATTTTCATGGCATACGGAGCGTATTCTTTTTCTACATAGTAGTTTACAGGCACATCTCTCCACCGGTCTCTGACAATAGAAAAATCACCTATTGCCATCATGGCTAAATAGGGTGCATGAGGCAAATCCATCTTCCAGTAATCTGTTACTACACTATCATTTACGCTTACCGAAGAAACCAAGCTACCGTTGCTGAGGCTTACATATTTTTTAAGGTGAGTGATATAAATTTCCTGAGTAAATTTCTGATTCGGTTTGTCAATAGTTGGAAACCAACAAGAACTTGCCTCTGTTTCACCTTGGGTCCAGATTTGAACCGGCTTAGTAGTGTCAGTTCCCAGCGGATTGATGAAGTATAAACCCTTATCTTCTGAAATAGCAGCACTACCGCCAATTTTTCGCTCTTCGGGTTTGGCGGTATAGTCAATATAAATTTCGAGCCGTTGATTGCGCGTATATTCTTTATCCAATTGAATTTTTAGCTGCAATGAATCGTAGGTAAACTCCAATCCTTCGCGGGAATTTTCACCGGTTATCAAACTCACTTCGCGGATATCAAACTGTTTGGCATCTAAAACCAGTTCGTGTTGCGGATAGAAATGCGGCTTAAGGGTAATGGTTGCTTTGCCGATAAGATACTGCTTCGAGTAGTCAAACTTAACCTCCAGCTTAGTGTGAGTTAAATCGAAATCTTTAGTGGCGGCAGCACGGTAAGGGTTATCTCTTGAAGCGACTACTTCGATGGAATCGAGATCTACCGTTAAATCATTTTTATCTTTTGTTGATTTTTGGGAAGTGGAACAGGAAGCTGCCAGAAGTAGGAAACCTAACACTATAGCCAGTCGAATCTGCATGGAGTAGAGTTGAATTTTAAAGCGGGTAAAGGTAGAAAAACACAAATATTATTAGTTGTAGCGTATGATCCGGCTATTACCCAATAACAGGCCCATTTGTAATTACGCTGTTATTGACACAGTCTGGCATTTCACTTCCCGGAATGAGGTTACTATTCCCATTTGGTATTTTAACACAATTAGCACGCAAATAACGATTTTGAATCTCTTCAATCAACTTTCAACCCTTTTAGCTTCAATAGTTAACAGGGGAAAACTGCAATTAAATTGTGTATTATCTTTCCACGGTCAGTAGTAGTTTACAGGGGTTATTAATCTGGGTAATTTATTTCTACTAAGATTTTGCAGACCAGAAAACGTATAAAAAAGGCTAGTTAATTGTTCGGGGAATCACTTCTTTCATTCGTTTTAACAGGAAAGATGGCTGGGAAGTCATAGTCTGGAGAAAAGAACTCATAGTTTCAGGAACAACGCTACAGCCTTTGTTGTTATTTTCACTAAACCCAAACAGACGGAGCGTAAGGTGAGAATGAAAGGCCAAAATAATAAACAAAAAAGCCAACCCGAGAGGAAGTGGCTTTTAATTATGTAGGGAAAAAGGGTTGACTATTTCGGTTCAACTGGTTCCAACCTGTTTTCTTTGATTACCGGTTTAGGTTCATCGGCAGGTTTTTCTTCCTCAGCTTTCTTTTCTTTTTTCTTTTTAGGTGCATCGGGCACTAAAGAAACACCTGTCTCGCTCGAACCTGCCTTTTGGCCTCCTTTTACGAAATCAAAAAGGAGGGTAAAGCGAAGGGTGTTATCCAAAGGATTGCGCTGAATGGTAGTAGGAATAAGGTAAGAGAAATTTAAACCTACCACACTGTATTTTACGGTTAATCCCGCAGTCAGGAACTGGCGGTTTCCCTTTAAAGCATGCTCATGGAAATAACCAAAGCGAACCCCGAACTGCTTGTTATATAAATACTCCGCGCCAATGCCCCAGGTAACTTCATTAAATTCTTCTCTCGAGCCTCCGGGGGCATCGCCAAAGGAAGTGAACATGCCGGTGATGGAAGATTTTTCTTTCCAGTCGGGTCTTCCATTACCGTTTTGATCGTATTGCTGCTTTATCGTTCCTGCTGAATCAAGTAAATCACTACCTTGAACAGGTGTAGGCACCATCAGCTTATTTACATCTAAATAAACACCTACCGAGTTATGCTTGTCAATTTCTAAAGTGTAACCTACTCCTAAACCAAGATTGGTGGGAATAAAGTCTTTGTAAATGTTATCGGTATAAGAAATCTTACTTCCGATATTAGAAATATTTATACCCGCAGCAAACTTATGCTCTAATTTATGCGCTTCGTTTTCGTTGAAAGTTTTATTGAAATAAGCCGAAATATCGCCTGCACCTGCAATACCTGCTCTTACCAGGTTACCATCAACCTGCTGCCCTCCGGCAAGGTTTGAATAGATGAAGCGAAGCGATGCGGCTATCGAGAAATAATCTCCGAGCTTACGGGCATAGTGGGCATCAATCGCAAATTCATTAGGGCGGAACTGCCCGGTTTCATTACCGTTCACATCGGTAAAGGTGATGTTGCCCAACGAAAAATAGCGCATGGAAATAGCAATAGTCTGCTGCTTTTTAATTTTATAATAGCCATTAATGTTGGCCAGGTAAATATCATTTACCAATGACTTTAACCAAGGGCTGAAAGTAACTGCCACACCAAAATCCTTATCAATAAAGGCCATTTTAGCGGGGTTGGTGTAAAGCCCGTTTCCGTCCACTGGTGAAGCAATTCCCACATCGCCCATTCCGCCAGCGCGGGCATCGGGTATAATGCGGAGAAAAGGAACAGCGGTAGTAACGGTATTAATCTGACCCGCAGAAGTATTAATGCCCTGAGCATTCAACATAGGGGCAGCCAATACACAAATACTGAACAGAGTACAGTACTGTACACCCTGTCACCCTGCTGTATGCATAGCCCAAACTCTTTTGCATGCAGCACACCGTACCGATTTATCGGTACAAATGCATTATTGACCAGTGTAAAGTGTAACATACCGACTCTCCGAGTCGAGAAGCATTCTGGGATGGTGCCAACACAAACAATTTCAACGATCGTTACAGTTTACATA
>JAZKEP010000142.1:1629-1840 GCA_040387015.1 Bacteroidota bacterium | reverse complement strand
TCAAAACTGTATTCGGCTATAAGCGACTCGATATATGGCTGCGGTTTGAAGCCCGAACCATGACAATATAAATTAAACAGACGGCAGCTATTAAAGAACCTGTTTGCCATTAGCTGCAGCTGGTCCGCATTAAAATTTATTGCGTGCCGTTTACCGGGCTTTGTCTCTTTCGCTGATGCCTTATTGGCGGCCAACAAATCACCCATTAAAA
>JAZKEP010000142.1:1262-1619 GCA_040387015.1 Bacteroidota bacterium | reverse complement strand
GGGCATCATGGTCTCGAATAAAAAACAGGAGATGCGGCTGAGTGCTCATATTAAAAAACCAGCTGTAATACTTTGGATCGCTTTTCCAATCCATCTCCTGAAAATACAAATCTCCGCCTGCTACCTGCCGGAATTTAAAATCTAATGCAAACACCAGCTTTTCGAATAACTGCGGGCGATGCTGTACCGCAAACATAAACTGTTGAATGTCTGCCACATTCCTATCCTCAACTAAGTCGGGGTCAATTGGAAATAAAATAGCGTCAAAGTCTTTAGAAAAACTGTCGAGGAACGGATTCCACGATAATACATCGGCATGGTCCGCGGGAAAAAAATAAATTGGTTTGTCGGAAGGTG
>JAZKEP010000142.1:0-1252 GCA_040387015.1 Bacteroidota bacterium | reverse complement strand
ATAACATTCGAGTAAAGAACCCTGAGGACTAAAACTAAAGTCAGAGACTTTCATTTATCGACTTTTCTTTAAAGAAAAGTTACAATAAATAAACTTTACTTCTACCTACTTCACATTCAACGAATCAAGCACTATACCCAACTGGGTGTTGTAGTATTCAATTTCAGTGTCATATTCATTCGTATTCTCTTCATACATTTTAGCTATAGCGGTGTAGCTGCCTATGCGCAGTTCGGTATATTCCAAAAGTTTTTCATTGCGCAGGCGGTAATCAACGGGCAAGTCTAATTGCTCCACCTCGTGCAGCAGGGCGAGGTTCTTATTCCAGTAGTAAAGCCCGCTGTCTCTAAAGGCAACAGCCTTTTGCTCATACGTTGCGCTTTCGGGCAGTTCATAGGCGGCAAGCGCCTTCTCTTCCATGGCGCCAAAGTCCTTCATCTTCTGCTGATAGATACCCATCGTATTGGGTATGTAATTAATGGCGCCCACCGTAAGCACGGCAAAAAGCAAAGCGGGGATGGCAATTGTCAGGTATTTCAAGGGCTGTGCTTCAGGTCTCTTTAAGCTGAACACAAAAAGATAGCCCATCACCAGCCCTCCGGCTAAGCCTCCCAGGTGTGCGGCATTGTCAATGCCTCCCTTCATACCGCTTGCTAAGTTGTAAACCACAAAAATACCGATGCTGGTAAGCAGGGCGGTGCGCGCTTCTTTTTCAATCAGGTTAGTGGTAAGCATGGCAAGGAACACTCCATACATACCAAAGATAGCACCCGATGCTCCTGCACTCACCGTATTGTCGTGCCACCATAAGCTCGCTACACTGGCAGTTATGCCCGTTAGCAGGTAAGCAGCCGTAAACCGGGTTCGGCCCAGGTATGGTTCCAGCAGCAAACCGATATACACCAGGGCATACATGTTCATGAGCAAATGAATAATGCCGATATGCAGAAAACAGCAGGTAATCAGCCGCCACCATTCGCCATTGAGCGTGGCAGGCCGAAAGTTGGCGCCCCACCACAATAAGCTTTCGCTATCGGGAAGCATGATATCTACCCCCGTTGACACCATGGCTATAAACAACAGAATGTTCAGGTCAACCAAAATAGGTGTAATGAAATAATCTTTCCTTGGAATAAATAGCCCAAAGAATCCGGCTATCCCTTCCCTGGCCGTAGCTGGTGGCTGGGTTAAAATATCATCTTCTGCTGCTCCCAGATTCTGTTGCAGCTCTTCCGCTTTGTGTTGTAATTCT
>JAZKEP010000141.1:0-4982 GCA_040387015.1 Bacteroidota bacterium | reverse complement strand
AAGTATGATTTCATTAAACAGTTTTCTGTGTTGCAAATTACGTTCAATCATTATCTTCGCACTTCTTCTATGAAAAACGTATTCATCGGTTCGATTATTGCCGGCATTTTGTTTTTTTTCAATTCTTGCGAGAAGTGCTATCAATGCCACAATCTTTGTACAAGTTGCCAGTATAGCTACACTGATACTACTTTGAGTATAACCGTTTGCTCCGACAAGCTTTCTGAGAAATACTACCTAGAGTATATTGACTCACTTACTTCACCTTCGTTGGGGTGGATCTGTGCTGACGCAACAAGCAATTACAGCGAACGTTTTTGCGAAAGCGAATCAAAAAGTGCAATTGAATTGATTTACAAGAAAGAAGCCGGCATGGTTTGCGCTTCGGAATAATATCAATAGCCGTATTTCTCTTTCCAGAGTTTTTTCAAATTAGTCCTCATTTCCGCTTCACGGGCATTGTTACCGGGTTCATAAAATTTTCTGCCTTTAATCTTTTCAGGAAGAAACTCTAAATCAACAAAGTTGCCCTCAAATTGATGAGCGTATTGATAATCTTTTCCGTAATTCAAATCCTTCATCAGTTTGGTGGGTGCATTCCGAATATGCAAGGGAACTGACAAATCACCGGTTTGCTCTACTACCCTTTTTGCTTCTTTAATTGCAGTGTAAGAAGCGTTGCTTTTTGCGGAAGATGCCAGATAAATAACAGTTTGAGATAGAATTAAATCGCATTCTGGATAGCCAATCATGGTCACCGCCTGAAAACACGAAGTGGCCAATAACAAAGCATTAGGGTTGGCATTGCCAATATCTTCGCTGGAGAGAATTAATAACCTACGTGCAATGAATTTAGGATCTTCGCCTCCTGCAATCATTCGTGCCAAATAATATAAAGCCGCATTCGGATCGCTACCCCGGATAGATTTGATAAAGGCAGAAATAATATCATAATGCTGTTCACCACTTTTATCATAGATAGCCATTTTCTGTTGGATGACATTCTCCACTAATTGATTAGTAATGATAGGTGATTGGCTTCCTGTTGTAGTTACAACCAGTTCAAGTACATTCAGCAATTTCCTGGCGTCACCTCCGGAATACTTTAACAAAGCTTCGGTATCCTTAAGTTCAATATTCTTTTTAGATAAAACCTCGTCATTCTTTAATGCCTGCTGAAGAAGTTTCTCCAGGTCTTCACGCTCCAAATGTTTAAGCACATACACCTGACACCGTGAAAGCAATGCCGAGATAACCTCAAATGAAGGGTTCTCGGTAGTAGCTCCAAAAAGAATAATTGTTCCTTTTTCAACAGCACCAAGCAGGGCATCCTGCTGCGCTTTGTTAAAGCGGTGTATTTCATCTATAAACAAAATGGCCTTACCATTAGTGGTAGCCTCATCAATTACTCTGCGTACTTCTTTTACACCGCTATCAATGGCACTTAGCTGATAGAATGTAAGGTCAATCTGTTCAGCAATAAAACGCGCCAACGAAGTTTTTCCCACTCCGGGCGGTCCCCAGAAAATGATTGAAGGTATGTTACGGTTTTCAATCAGCTTTCGTAGAATCTTACCCTCACCAATCAAGTGCTGCTGACCTACAAATTCAGCAATAGTTTTTGGCCGTAAGCGTTCTGGCAATGGAGCAAGCATAGTAAAAGTAAGATTACAGCTTTTATACTGAAATTGAAATTCAGATATAAATAATATAAAGGAACCGTTCAAATCAAGTAACAAAGAATTGAGGAGACCAAGATTTTTTTACATCCGGTGGATGAAGCGACTTGCATACCTGCCTTACGACCAGATAATATCAGCCTGTATATCTATGATTCCTGCTCAAAATATATTTTATAATACTTTCTGCCTTTTTCGTCCACACCCTGTTCAATAAGATCGCGGTTACCGTGAATATAAATGTGAAAGTTCTTATCTAGTTTCAAAACGCTTTTAAAAATGCGGGCCTGTTTTTTAACTGCTTCAGGTGATATAGCAAAGTTGTCTGTCACATCAATGTCGTTACCCTGCCGGTATTCAGAATCAAAGTTTTGAAAAGACCGGATGATTCCTATCTCCTGAAAAACTTCTTTCTCAAATTCCTGCTTATCGAAAGTTGCATGGGTTTTAAAGTAGTCAACAGACCGGTTTAGCAAATCAATCTGATCCGCTTTAGTAACTTCAAAATCGCTGGAAAATTTTTCAGTTACATAGGTTTTCGCCAGACTTAGAAAATGACTGGTACTGTTTATATCATCTTTTTTCAGATTAACTTTAAGGAATTCATTTTGCCAATAATCGGTTTCGGCAGAAGTGTTGTCTATAATTAAAACCGTATAAGGCTCCGGGGTGAAAAGGATTAAACATGCTTTATCAGGACGCTTTGAACCAATTCCTTTCTTAAAACTGAGACCCGATACATTAGAATCATAAACATCTGTTTCAATAAAGCTTTCCTTGTTCTCAATTTTGTATATAGCTAAAGCCTGATGTAGCTTATCGCCAATTTTTACATTGTCCAGTTTCATCACGAATAGATCTCCGTGTTTAATGTTTGGATGCTTTGAAACTGATTTAAGGTGCTGTACTATATCTTTTGATTTTGCAGTGAAGTCTTCCCCTGCTTCTATGGATTGCGCCAACTTAAAAAGAGGATTCAATTCCAGATTTATTTCGTGCTTAAACTCATAAGTAGTAAAACTGGAAACAAAAGGCTTCAGGAATATTTTCTTTAACACTTCCAGTTCTTCTTCACCTTCCGGAATATATGATTCATCGCTTAACCGCAACGCGTTGCCTTCCATACTTATATAATGATAAATAAGATTGCGTATTTTCACTTCCTCAATTCCAATCATAGCTTTTGTTTTAATAACGAAAGTTGCAAAATAGAGATATTGATCACTTATGTCTCGTTTCCAGGAACAAACTTTGTTTGTATAATTGCAGCCTTTCATGAACATTGTAAGGGAGGCTTTTATTGATTATTTGATATATGTGTTTCCGCTGTTTGTACCCTCGTTGGCCTTTGTAGATTATTGGAGTAGAGCAGAGCAAATGAGCGGACTGCGTTTTCTGATATATCTGAATGTCTTCTACGCTTCAGCAGTTACTTCGTTTTTGCTACATAGGAGAAAGAAGAAGAAGAAGAACTAAACTGAACAACTCCGGTAGTTCATTCTCACTTCAAAAATTAAAATTAAGCCAAGAGAATAGATAAAACTCATCTGCTGTAAAACCCGGAGCCTTTCGGACATATTATAAAAAGAGAGAGGGAGCATTGCTGCTCCCCCACGTCTATTAAACCATCACCACATGAAAATAAACGCAGAACAAATTTATAGAAATGAGTTATTTCTACAAGGGTCCGGCAAAGTTTTTTTATGGGAACTATTGTTTCAGGAAATCTTGTCAGCTAGTTCTATCCAACTGGGTTACTTAAAAACCGATGCCGCAGAGCCCCGAAACGGGGTCCTCTGCGGTGTGTATATCGGTTATTCAGCACTTACCATGAAAGCCGTTTGTTTTACTTCGGGGGCTGCTGGAATTTCTATAGGCTTCAGAGTGATAGGATTTATTTTTTCCACCTTTACCAAAACTCTCCCCTTTGCATAATGGTAAAGTTCTATGTAAGGTGTTTTGGTTTTGCCATTATTGGTTACCATAAAATGGGTTTGATGATCGAGCACTGTAAAAGCAACCGGACCCACTTCCTTCTTTTCAATTGGAACAGTTAGAGGCTCAGCAACAGGGGCCTTGGCTTGCAGCTCAACCTTAGGAACGGTGGGTTGTCTTTTTGCCCTTAAATCTTCGAGCCATGCATCGGAGGGTTTAGGGTAGCTAAAAGCAACTCCCATTCCCTCCTTGTTGAATTCTATAGCATGCTGATAGGTTACTTTGTTAAACTTGCTTAAGCGCAAGAATGAACATGCTGTAGCCCGACTAAGGCTATCTTCATAGGCATACCACCGCTCCGGGTCGCTGGTGTTCTTCAGCACTTCAATACTTTCCTTATAGGCCCTGTATATGATAAGGCTATCGGTACGGGATTGCACAACTTCGCTTTCGGGGCCGAGTAGCAATAGAAACAGATATGGTATCATGGTAATTGGGTTTAAATATTATTGAAATCAGCGGATAGTTTTTCACCTCGCTCGTGGTGGTTTAACACTGACGAAGAAATAGTCTATTCCAAAAAAAGAGTTGTAAAAGCAATTTACCCTGATGGACGCTAACCGAATTGCTGATTAGCGTTTAAGACAGCCTTCTGCATAGTGAAATAAAAAGAAGAATGCCTTGATTGCATGCACTGAACCCAGCGCAACACAGGAATAATATTGTTGCCAAAACGAAGTGAAAGGTTTCATGCGTGTGTGGAGTGCCATGAGATTGGCATCGTGTCCTGAAGGTTGGGCTTTTCCATTTTTAAGGAAGTTGCCCGCTTACCTTCGCATGAAGGTGGTTTCCGCTTTGGGATTGCAAATAAACAAACAATATACGATATCAACAAATTATATGTGGATAAAATTACATAAAAAGACTTGTGGATTATTTTGCATTTGGTTCGTGCAGGCCTTTTCACTATTGACACTTGACAAATTATTATTGAAACATTATATTGAAAACTTCATGGTGATTTAGGTTAATACCGCATAGAATTTAGGGCTATGCGGTATTTTTTATCCTTTCTGCACGGCTTTGCTTTCCTGTTTTTTCCCACCTTTACCGCTCATTCAAACAGATAAAGAACATGGCTAACTATAAAGCCCTTGAAGAACTCGTAAATATTGATTCGCCCACCGGTTATACCACTCAGGCATGCAAGTATATTTTTGATGAACTCTCCCGCATCGGTTATCAGCCGGAGTACACTCACAAGGGTGCTGTAAAATGTAAGTTGGGTGAAAATCCTACACTGGCTATTGCTGCCCACGTTGATACGCTTGGCGCTATTGTATCGGGCATTAAGAGCAATGGCACACT
>JAZKEP010000140.1:41759-46972 GCA_040387015.1 Bacteroidota bacterium | reverse complement strand
ATGTTCCGCAACTGTGCCCATGATGACGATGAACTATATGGATTACACCTATGATGCCTGTAAGAATATGTTCACCCAGGGTCAGGCAGCAAGAATGAATGCATTGTTCGCAAATGGCGGTGCGCGAGTAAGCCTGTTGAGTTCGCAGGGATGTGTGCCTGTCAGTACTACCTGTTCAGTTCCTTCGGGAATGAATACCACTGCTATTACTACTACCTCTGCTACTTTAAACTGGACTGCAGTTCCGGGTGCGGTGAGTTATAATATCCGTTACCGTGTTCTTGGCACCGCTACCTGGTTAACAGCCACATCAACTATAAATTCGCGTGCAATATCGGGTTTGACATTGAGCACTTCTTACGAATGGCAGGTTCAAACAGTATGTGCAAGTACAACATCGGCTTATAGTGCTTCTTCTACGTTTACTACCCCAGCCACGTACACCTGTGGCACAGCCACGGGTTTAACTGCCACTAATATTACTTCCACTTCGGCTTTTCTCAGTTGGAGTGCTGTAGGTAACGTCACAAACTACAATGTGCAATATCGCATAGCAGGAACTTCAACCTGGACTATAGCGGGAACTACCATCAACTCTTATACGCTTTCAGGGTTAATTGCCGCTACTTCTTATGAATGGAGGATACTTACTGTTTGCTCAGGAGGTTCCTATACCTATTCGCCCACAGCAGCATTTAATACTTTAAGCATAGGTGCCTGCGGACTTCCTGCATCTCTAACAACTTCTTCGATTACCGCCTCATCTGCAGTTTTTTCGTGGGCGGCAGTTAGCGGAGCAGTGAGTTATAATATACGCTACCGATCCGTAGGTTCCTCTACCTGGCAGAATGTTACCAGTACCACCAACTCGCGAACAGTAACGGGTTTAACCGCTTCTACAAATTATGAATGGCAGGTGCAGGCGGTTTGTTCGGGCTCGGCATCTTCCTATACTTCGTCAAGAACATTTACTACACTGGCAAGTATTTCGTGCGGTACTCCAACAGGTTTAACTGTCACTAACATTACGTCTTCATCCGCTATATTAAACTGGACCGCAGTAAACGGTGCCACCGGATATATTATTTATTACAAGCCAACCAGCAGCAGCACATGGATAAGTACTTCAGCAAGCACAAACTCTAAAACGATTGCTGGTTTGCTAGCTGCCACCCCTTATCATTGGGCGGTGTATACTACTTGTTCTGGCGTCAACTCCGGCTGGTCTTCAGTAATTAGTTTTACTACCGGCTCCGGAACCTGCACTGCGGCCACAGGCTTAAGCGCTGCTCTGCTTAATTCTACAACGGTACAGCTAAGTTGGAATGCGGTAAGCGGAGCCACAAGCTACACGCTTCAATATTGGCCTACAGGCAACTTTACTTACGTTTGGACACAATCAGGTATAACCCTTACTACTTTCCAAATTAGCAATTTACCTGGCGGTACTGATTTTCAATGGCGCATATTGGCTTTGTGTTCCGGAGGTCAAACGGCCTTTTCAGCAACTTCCACATTTGCAACTACGGGCACCCAAACATGCGGGACTCCCGGTTCGTTGAATACCTTGAGTATAACATCTGCCTCCGCCATTTTAAACAGCATGCCTGTATTGGGCGCAGTCAGTTACAACTTTCGCTACCGTGTGGTTGGTACTTCTAACTGGACAACAATAAATAATGGTATCCCCCAATATAACTTAACGGGTTTAACCCCTGCCACTAATTATGAATGGGAGATACAATCGGTTTGCCAAAGCACTACATCTGCTTATTCATATACATCTACATTTACTACGGCAGGTGCCGGAACCTGTTCAATTCCCACCGGGTTAACTACAACCAACATTACGGCCACTTCCGCTACTTTAAGCTGGAGCGCTGTTGCAGGCGCTACCAGTTATGTCTTGTACTCACGTGAAGCAGGTGGTAACTGGGCATCCTCCTATGTAAATACCACGTCTAAAACTATTGCCACAGTATCATCAACCGGTTATCAATGGATGGTGTATACAATTTGTTCGGGAGGAACTAGTTCGGCACCTTCTCCAGTAAATACTTTCACTACCTTAACTTCAGGCACCTGTGCGGTACCAACGGGGTTAACCACTACCAATATTACCAGTACCGGGGCGCGAATAAGTTGGAATGCTGTATCTGGTGCTACAGGTTATGGGTTGAAATATAAAAAGGCAAACCCGGGTCACGTTTCATGGACCCAAAGTTATACTACCGGTACTTCCTGGAACATTAGTTCGCTTTCAGCAGCCACTTCCTACGAATGGAAGGTTTATGCCTCCTGTTCGGGAGGTAGCTCAGCCACTACAGCTCCGGTTGTATTCAACACCACGGGTGCTACATCTTGCCAGGTATTGTCAGCTTCAATGCTTTCTTCAATACTTTCTACTTCCATTATGTTTCATTGGGGTCCTTCCCCCTCCCCTGCCACCAGTTATATTCTTGAATACCGCCAAATTGGAAACAGTAACTGGATTTCCATTCCAACAACCGGCACTTACTATCTTGTTACAGGTTTAATTCCCGGGGCAACTTATGAATATCGCTATCAGGCGGTTTGTAACGGTACACTTTCGCCTTATCATGGTCCATATTCATTTACCGCACAAGACCCCTGCCCCATACCTTCAACCAACGGTACTTCTAATATAACCTCGTCATCGGCCACAATAAGGTGGCTGGCGGTTGGTATGGCTTCCAGCTACAACTACCAATGGCGCTCGACTTCGGCAACATCCTGGCAAACAGGTAACACAACAGCTCTTTCCACCAATATATCGGGTTTAATGGCCGGCACTCCCTATTCTTTTCAAGTGGCATCGGTTTGTACTACAGGGGCTAACTCAAATTACTCTAACTTATCCAGCTTTACTACCCCGGGCACTCCGGTCTGCCAGGTACCTATGACACTCTATTCCAATGGTGTTACAAGCACCACAGCTACTCTTACCTGGGGCTCGGTAACCAATGCATCGAGCTATAATTTCAGGTACCGCCTGGTGGGCTCTTCTACCTGGATAACAACCAACATTACGACTGCTTATAAATCACTATCGGGATTGAGCGCAGGCACCTATGAATGGCAGGTGCAAACGGTTTGTTCCACAGGAGCTACTTCTGCTTATTCATACGTGGCTAACTTCAGCACCAATGGCACTGCTGCATGCAGAACACCGGAGTCGATATATTACACTATTGGCAACACCTCTGCTTACATTACCTGGGGTTCGGTAAGTGGTGCTACGGGGTATACGGTGAGGTGGCGGCTTATTGGTGCTTCCACCTGGAACACCGCCAGCGTTTCTTACTATTGGCATACTATACCGGGAATTACGGCAGGCACTGCGTACGAAATGCAGGTGCAAACTACGTGTTCCGGAGGAACTACTTCGGCCTTCTCCAACTCCATTTATTTTACCACGGTTCTCAATTTAACGCTGCCGCCTGTTGACGAAACCCGCTCGGTTACCGACATTCAGGACACCATTTCACAGGACCTGCCTATGAAGTTATATCCGAACCCGGCCATTGATGAACTTACGATTGAGTTTACCGCGCTGAAAGAAGGAAATGCGAAAGTGAGGGTTTATAATTTGCAGGGCCAGATCATACGCAACGATAGTTATATGGCTGTGGAAGGAACGAATGCATACGTGATTAACACTAACCAATTAAGCAGCGGCCTGTATTTATTAGAACTCGACAACAGTGGTGGTATACAACGTAAAACGTTTGCCATCAGCAGATAGCTGAAGCGGATTTTCTCTTACCTAACCCTGAACTGATTCATTTTTATCAGCCGAAAAAATATTTTCGCGCTGCATTTGCTTTGGCTGTTAATGTCAACCGTCAACTGTCAACTGCTAACTGAACTTTGGGCAAAGCCAAAACATTTAAAATTCGGAGCATTGATTCTTTTTCCAATGTGTTCCAAAACCCGCATTTCACTAACCCGGTGTTGGTGGATAGCCAGGGTGTGGAGCGCAGGCTGCAAGGCAAGTGGAACGAAGAAATTTTCGACAAGCACCAGCCTATTGTATTGGAACTTGCCTGCGGCAAAGGCGACTATGCTTTAGCGCTGGCCAAAATGTATCCCGAAAAAAATTTCATTGGCGTTGATTCAAAAGGCGCACGAATTTTTACCGGCTCTAAAACTGCTACGGAACAAAACATCACTAACCTGGTGTTTGCGCGTATGCGTATTGAAAACATTACTAACTTTTTTGCAGAGGACGAGGTAGATGAAATCTGGATTACTTTTCCCGACCCTTTTCCGAAAGACAAAAACGAAAAGCGCAGACTTACCTTTAAAACTTTTTTGCAGCGGTACCGCCAAATTGCAAAGCCGGGTGCGGTGGTGCATTTTAAAACCGATGACCTTCCGTTGTTTCAGTTTACGCGGCAAAGCGCGGAAGATTTCGGATTGAAAATTTTATACTACAAAGAAAATATTTACGCTTCGCCTCTTGATTTTGAAGAGCTTGACATTAAAACCTATTACGAAAAAAGCCACCTTGCCGAAGGACGAACGATCAACTATCTTCAATTTCAGTTATGAAGAAAAGAACGATAGACAACAGAGGAAAGACAACCGGAAAAACAAAGAAAGAAAAACCTGTCCCTCAATTGTCAACCCAGTATTCTTTTTTCGAGAACGTATACGCTGTGGCGCGGCTTATTCCAAAAGGCCGGATTACGAGTTACGGAGCTATTGCCAAATACCTGGGTAGCGGTAAATCTGCCCGTATGGTGGGCTATGCCATGAACAACGCCCATGCACAGGTGCCTTCTGTTCCCGCTCATCGGGTGCTTAACCGAAACGGAATGCTTACCGGCAAACATCATTTCAATCCGCCTGCTTTAATGCAGAAACTTTTAGAGAAGGAGAAAATTAAAGTGGTGAAGGACACCGTACAGAATTTTGATAAAGTTTTTTGGGATCCGTTAAAGGAACTATAGTCTACTAATTCATTTCCGATTTTTAACGTAAATGCGAAAAATGAGATATACTTTTGTTGCCTTTCAGCAATACATAGGAAATGAGTAGGCATTGGTCCATACGAATTTTAATTATCATGGCTATTGTTCTAACCGTGTTCTTTTCCTATGCTCAGCTAGGACCGCCTCCCCCACCGCCCCCACCGCCCCCGCCCGATGATGCAGCCCCCTTGGGAGGAGAGTTATTTTTACTATTAG
>JAZKEP010000140.1:37454-41702 GCA_040387015.1 Bacteroidota bacterium | reverse complement strand
AATTCCACGGTTGATGCCGAACAAAAATGTTCCCATAAATTATATTAAATGAAATTACGGGTTTACTTTTACATACTTTCAAGGACACACTAATCTATATTTTTTTGTTATGATGAAGATGTTGGGTAATGGCATACTGCTCATATTTTTTTCGATAGCTATATTTTATACCTATGCACAGACTGCTGTGAGCTACACAGGAATGGGCTCAATTATTTGCCCAGCTTCACCCGCTGCATCTATAACACCTTCTGTGACAGGGTTGACTTTCTCTCAGATAACCAGAGGCTCAGGAGTTACCTGTGCTTCTATATCAAACGGTATCAACGGTTCTGCGTTTAATGTGGGTTCCGCAGCCCTTGCTTTTAGTGGTAATAAATATTACACCTTTAGCGTTTCATCGAATGCTTCCACAACATTTGTTTTTTCGGCTATTACCGTTTATAGCCGGCAGAGCGCAGGTACAATAACCTGCGATGTTCAGTATAGCATAGATGCCGGGGCAAGAACTTCAATCGGAACATTTATAGCCACTACTAGTGCAACACCTGCTCCATATTCTTTCATATTAGGATCTCCGGTGAGTATTGGTGCTTCGCAGGTTCTGAATATCTATGTAATTCCTTACGGTGCATCCGTGGCCACCAGCACTATAAGCGTTAGTAACGGTACAAATATTACGGCAAGCACTTCTAACGATGCTTACCGCTCAAAACAAACAGGTGATTGGAGTGCTATCTCAACCTGGGAGTACACTACTGACGGAGGTTCTACATGGAGCAATGCCACCTCGACTCCCGAATACACCCGGGGCAGCATCACTATTCAATCTCCTCACACGGTAACTATTGCATCCAGTCTAATCGGCACCTCGCGGGTTGATGGAGTAATTGTTAGTTCAAGTGGCACGCTATTATTAAACAGCAACTGTACACTTCAACTGGCAGATGCAGCGGGAGGGGTTGATCTGAAAGTGTTGGGGACGTTCATTGATAAATCAACCACCGGCTCCGGGTTGAATAATGGAGCAGGTGATGGCACCTGGGAATTGGGCAGCAGTGGAACGTATATCAAAGAAGGTAACTCATCTTCCAACGCATGGAAAGATTCGTATGAAGGAGGTATTGCAACTATACCCGCAACATCCAATTGGGTTGTAAGACAAACTGCGGCTTCTGTTTTCTCAATGTCCTCCGTTGATATGTATTATGGAAATTTAATAGTTGAGAATACATCTGGCAATGTATGGAGTTCCACTTTGGGACAAAAATTTCTGGGTAGTGCTTCAAGTACCGCACCCGTGATAAAGGGAAATTTAGATATTGGTGGCACCGGTACAAGTGCTGTGAATTTTGTCAGCACAAACACAAATCCGTCCACTGTTGTGGTAAAGGGGAATATGACCATAAGAGCCGGTAATACTTTTAGTATCGGTAGTAGTGGTAATGCTGATTCCTGCTCGGGGCTTGCAGTATGGGGGAATGTACTAGTGGATGGCAGTCTTTTATATGGAACAGCAGGCGGTGACAGAACATTTTTTTTAAATGGAAATGCGGCACAAACCATTTCAGGACTTGGTACTATATCCCCTTACAACCTTAATATTTCGAATACTTCCGGGGTAACTTTAGGCAAAACAATCAGCCTTGCGAATAATATGACACTTACAAATAGTTCAATCCTGAACCTTCAAACTTTTACATTGAACATACCGGGAAGTTGGACGGGAGGCACGTCATCCATTTCAACTGTAAGCGGCACAGGAAGTGTAATACTTAACGGTAGTTTACAGCAAAAGCTAAGCGGTAGAACGAATTTTAATACCCTCCGCCTGAATAATACAGCAGGCGCACAAATGCAATCGGGTAGTATAATCGGCATTTCAAAAGCCCTAGAGTTACAGACCGGAATATTTGCTGTAAATGGACAATCCTTAACTTTTTACAGCCAGTCTGTAAACAACTACGGATACCTGAATAACTTTAGTTCCGGTTTTGCTGGCACCCTTACCGGAAATGTTACTGCTCAGTTAAGCGTTCCTTCGGGAGGTGTTAATCAACATTTTGTGGGATCACCTGTAGCCGCAACTCTTTCTCAATTCGGGGCAAGTGGAACTTCGGGATATGTCACCCCTTTCTATGTAGGTGGCTTGTGTAGTGAACTGAGAAATGGTGGTGGCCCTTACGGTACAGTGTTCAGTTGGGAAGAAGATAAAGCGCTTAGTGCTCCGGGTGGGCCCTGTCCGCTTTACGGTTGGAGGGTACAGACAACAGGTTCTGCAATTAATGCTAAAGGATATTCGGTGTATATGCGTCCGGGAACATTTAGCATAAGCGGAAGTGTTAATCAAACCAGTCCGATTTCTGTGAGCGGCCTTGCCAACACCGGATACTCTTTGGGAACTAGCCAGAATCCAAGTACAAGTACTTATACCTCCGGCTGGCATTTGCTTGCTAATCCATACTTAGCCCCTTATGATATGTTGGGCTCCCTTCAGGCATCTCCCAACAATACAAACTTTGATGATATGATGGTATGGGTAGCCAGTGGTCGCTTTAGCGGAACCTATCAATCATTAGTAAGTGGGGCGTTTAACGGGAATATGCTGGCGCCATTTCAGGGGGTGATGGTGCATAGAGGAAATGGAGGGGCAGCCTCGGCACCGCAAACTGCTGCATCCTTTCAGTTCAATAAAGCTTTTCAAACAACACCGGCCACGTTACCGCAGTTTACCCGTAAGTTAAGTCAGGGGGCATTAAGGATAGAAATTGCAGGAAATGGATATGAAGACGTAACGTATGTGGAGTTTAAAGATAATGTCTCTTCAAATTTTGATATCGGCTATGACTCCAGAAAGATGGTGAGCGCCATCGGGCAGCCAACTATTTACACTTTGCTAAATGCTGAGTTTATGTCAGCTAACGTTAATCGTTCCATCGAAGACGTTTCTACTATTCCGTTGAATGTTGCTGCAGGCGCTAATGGCACTTTCACTTTTACTTTTGATGGTATCAGTTCCTTTGATGCTACGAGCTATATTTATTTAGAGGATAAAGTAACCGGTGCTTATCAGGATATGAGAAGCAACAATGCTTATAGTTTTACAATGAATCAGGCCGATGCACACGACCGCTTTATTTTGCATTTTACACCTGCAGTTAAAGTCAGTTCGACCGATGCCACCTGTAGTGCCAATGGCACCATAAGTATTAGCCAGCCGGGTTCAGTGAGCTGGAACTATACACTTATAGATAATAACGGTTTTAGTATTGCGCAGGGAACCCTTAGCCAGTCTGCACCTGTTGCGCAAGGCGTTGGTGTGGGGCTTTACACACTTACCTTAACCGATACCAACGGATATGAAGTGATTCAAACAATAGAAATTAGCGGTGTGCAGTCTATTGTGGCAGTTTTTAGTTCTGATAGCACTACTGAAGTGGGCGAAGGCAGTGCCTTTACCTGCACTACTCCAACTGCATTGAGCTACCTTTGGGATTTTGGAGATGGCACTACCTTAGGGGTATTGTCACCTGCCATCAGCCACCAATATCAAAATGAAGGGGTTTATAATGTTTCTTTAACTGTTACTAATCAGAATGGCTGCAGTTCAACTGCCACCAGGCCGATAACAGTAACTGAAAAAACGGTTAGCGGAATAAATGATGCTTCCACAGAAAATGGAATTTCGATGTGGAGCAACGGTAACAAAGTGTTTATAGATCTGAGGATGCTTGATAATCCTAATGCAACAGTTTCTATCTATAACATTTTAGGCCAGCAACTAAACCATGAAAGATTTATCCGTTCGGATATTTACGCAACAAGCATTCTTAATGCACAAACAGGCAATGTAATTGTGCTCGTAAAGAATGAGGATGAAATAGTTGCCGGAAAGTTGTTGCTATTGAAATAGCGCATTGCCGGGCCACCGCTCCTGCCTACTGAAGTTCAATTTCGCGCGTTTCAATACTCATACTATTTTCTGCGCTTACTTCTTTTACGTTAATGGAATATAAAACCCATCCCGATGGCGCATGAATATTCGAAGCGGTCCGGTCTTCAATTGAAAGCTCAGGAATATCATCGCGCTTAGGTTCCGCTATGCCTGCTGCGCGGGCCGTTTTTTTCAGGAACTCATAAGTGGCATCGGTAGCCTGCTTTTTATCTACGGTTTGTATATACCGTATAACTCCGGTGTTATTGGCAGTGTCGATGGTTGTAAGCTCCAATTCAAACTCGGCATCAAAC
>JAZKEP010000140.1:9805-37444 GCA_040387015.1 Bacteroidota bacterium | reverse complement strand
GTTAATACTTCATTGAGTTTGTACTTACCTCCGTTAAAAGTGTATAGCTGTAAAATTTCTTTTATAGCCCCCGATTCAATTCCTTGTTTGGTGGCAAACATGGCCCCTACCTGATTTGTAATCTCTTTAATCTTCGGAATTTCTTTGAATTCTTTTTGCAGTGCCTCAATACCATCTGTAATGTATTGCTTCACTTCTTTCCAGTTGAGCACTTCCACGAAGGAACCCATTTCGTTGGTTTTAATAATCACCTCCTGGTTATTGCCCAGGCTCAAAAGTTTTTTGGTGAACTTGTTTTCAGTATTGGTTTCAAAGTTTTTGTATTTCCATACAATGGTGAATGAATTTGCGGTGGAATCTTTAATCGATACCTCGGCATCGTATTTTATCATTTCACGCAAAGTAGTATCGCCATCTTTTATTTTATACTTGGTTTCAGTAATGGAGTAAGTCTGTTTTTCTTTCTTATCCCAATAGCCAATAACAGATAAGGACGAATCGGCCATATTAATTTGACTGAAGCAGGGAGCCGACAACAAGATTGCCGCGATGGTTTTCAATAATTTATTCATGGGTTGTTTTTTAAAGTGGCTGTAAACATACCTATAACTCAAATCATTATTAACGAAAATCTTTTGCGCGGGCCTGCGGGCGTGTTGCCCTTTAAATGCATGCGATTGAAACTTTGTTGTTGCGGTTTCGTAACCTATTAAAAACATACAGCATGAAAAAAATAAAAACAAAAACCCGTTTCAGATACGTACTTATTCAGGATGAAGGCGGCATAGAGCTTATAAAAGTAGTGAAGCGTTAGTATTTCATCCTTGCCCAAAATTACAATGCCCTTGTGCTCATGTAGCACGAGGGCATTGTAATTTAACGGAGGCCTGTTAAAGCAGCCAGGCCAATTGGTGTTTGTTTACAGCCCGAAGTAATAGCTAATATTTAGTCCGCCACTATACAAATAACCTGTAACAGGGGCGTCAATAATTTTTAAAACGCCATATCTAAAGGTCGGTTCAACTCGCAAGTTCATCCTGTTGTTTATTTTATAGTCAATGCCAACACTAATTGTGGGTGAAATATTTATTCTCTTATAGTCGTAACGTGTAGGATAAGTTTTTCTGACTTTACGGTCGGAATAAACATACACATTTGTTGCTGTTTCTTTGAATAAAATGTTTGTGGTTAGGCCCACGCTGGTGAAAAAACGCACTTTCTTTTTGCCAATGGTGAAGTTTGCCTTTACAGGAATGTCAATACAATGAAAGTTGTAAATGAATTTTGCTTTGTTGGGGAAACCCGGCTCGGGTTGAGCATAAATTAAATGTTCCATTTTTGTCTGGTAGCCCTTGTTTGAGTATTGAATACCTGTTTCTAAGCCAACAAATTTTTTGATGTTGAAGCAAACATTCAGTCCGGTGGTGTAGCCAACTTTCACAGTTTCGTTTTCATTGTTCAGCTTCACAACAAGGTCACTTGTTAAACTTCCATCATTGTTTTTAAGTGTGCGAAAACAAATGTCGGGAGAAACGTTGATGCCGATTTGAACTCTTCGAAAGTCCGCGCTTGAAGTTTCTTTAGTTTTGTCTTTTCCGTAACAAGTAAGCGCTGCCAGCGCCAGCATAAAAAGTGTAAGATGTTTCATTGTTGTGGTTTCATGTTAGTTAAATAAACGTTTGTTAGTTCGCTATGGTTGCCTCTAAGGACGCTCGCGAAATCCTCTTACCACACATCTGGCGAGACACGCTAATCAATCTCCTGTTGTTTTTACTTTCAGTTAAATCAACAACTGACTGTTACCCTAAGAAATGTCGCAGGAATTTCAGTATGAGCTGAATCTGTGCTTTTGTTCTGGCTATTGAAGAGTGTAATCAATTCTTGCTGAAGATCAGCCGATTTACCATCCTTTTCAGCAGCATCAAAAGCGTTCATGGTAGGACCATAATATGTTTTAAATGCCATTACAAATTCTTCCGGAGAGTAAGGTGCTATAAACGTGTAAGTATCTCTTTCAAATGATATGTTATCTTTTGAAATGCCAGCCTTCTCAAACCGTTCAATCACATTACTTTCAATGCCCCAGGTCATTGGACTGACAAAACCTTCAGGTGGTGGTGGTGTATAAGAAGAGCTAATTTTAAGAATTTGTGCTACCAGTGTAGGGTCACCCGGAATCCAATTGCCCATAATTATTTTGCCTCCTGCTTTTGTAACCCGAACCATTTCTTTAGCTACATCAAATGGTTTGGGTGCAAACATGGCTCCGAAAATGCTTATTACTCTGTCGAATGTTTTATCTTTCAACTCACTCAAGTTGCTGGCATCACCTTCCTGAAATTTGCAATTGGCAACGCCTTCTTTTTGCACACGAGTATTACCGGCTTCAACCAGATTGCTCGCAATGTCTACACCTAAAACTTCGGCACCTAATTTTGCTTCGGGAATCGCTGTGGTTCCATCACCGCAACCAAGGTCGAGCACTTTCATTTCATTCGTAATACCAAGTTTGGCAATAAGTTCTTCACCGCTTTTACGCATTGTTTGTGCGATGCGGGTGAAGTCGCCTTTCTCCCATAATGCTTTGTTTGGATTTGTATTCATATTTATTTTTTTAAAAATCGCCTACTCTATTCGGTTTTCGGCTTACCCCGCTTTATGATTGTTGTTAACTCGTTCCATACACTAACATTGTCAGTGTTACCATCAAAAAATCGCTGGCAACATCTTACTGTGAATTTACTATACACCTCCACATTATTAAAACTTTCGTTTGCTTCCCGCAGCCTCTCCGCCTGGGCACCTTGCGGCTTGTATTGCAATATAATTAAAGCGCAGGGTTAATCGCTTCGCTAGGGTTCATTGAAGGAGAACCAGCAAGGACTAAGTGCCGTACCAGTGCTGGTACATCACTCCCTCGCGCTTGTAAACGGTGTGCCAGGGCTGGAACATGGCTCACGCGGTCTGGTACATGGTGTACCAGCACTGGTACGTGGCTCACCCGCATTGGAGCACCACTTACCCAAGGCTGGTAAGCTTTAAACTTTTTCGGCCACCACCCTTACCTGGTACCAGGAGGTTTCGATATGCCCGTAAATTCTGCAGGCCAGATTAAATAGTCTTTTACCTAAGCGCACCGCAATGGTGTGGTAATAAGGGGGCCACTTATGAATAAACGACTTTGATTCAATAACCTTGTATCCCGCTTCGGTAAACAGGTTGCCCAAATTCATAGGGCTCCACGAAAACAGATGATAATTTACATCGTTGGGCACATACTCGTATTTGATGGAATCACAGGGAACCACAAAAATTATTCGTCCGCCTTTTTTTAATTTGGGCCTTAGCGCAACAAGCTGACTTAAGGGTTCATTTACATGCTCCAGTGCATTGTTCGAAATGATAATGTCAGCCCAGTCATCGGGGGCTTCGGCCACATATTTAAAGGATTGAATGCCGCGCTTGCTTGCTGATTCTCTGGCCACATCATTTATTTCGATGCCTATCTTGTTTTTGCAGCGGATATTTTTGAGCAGAAAGCCTCCTCCGCATCCAAAGTCTATCACATTCATGTCCTCAGTAATAAATTCTTCAAATTTCACTAGGTTGGCCCAGCCTCCAAAAAAACCGATGTCGTGCTGCCAGTTGAAATAGTTTTCATCGTAATGTGTATTCATAAGGTAAGCGGGTTTGAGCAATTTAATTTAGTTTAATGATAACCTGAAGGATACTATCTATGGACGCGAAAACTAAAAATAATTACATAAATAAACCGAATAAGGCGTCTTCAACCATTCCACCCCTTAAACTATCTCTTCTTCGGTTCTGTCCTTGGCGGGCGGATAAATAAAATCGAAAGGATGTTTAAGAAAATACCGGAACACTATTTTCGAATAATTGGTGTAGTCTGTCAAACTGATGTTGCGCGATTTAACCGCCACATAAAATGCCAGCCCGAAACTGGAAACAAAGTTGACAAAGCCAATGCCCAGCACACCTATAAAAGCAATCAGTATATCGTAGATGTTGAGTATGCCAATAATGTTGTAAACCGAAATAGAAAAATAGCCGCTGGCTATGGTAATGTGCCGAATGTCGAATGGCAAGCCGAAAATGAAACCGAAGAAAGAAGCAAAACCGAGAAAAAAGCCCAGCGATAAATTACCTACTAAGCTGCCCAGGTGGTGGTCTAAATAATCAGCAATAAATTTCAAACGCGCATTGGAGTATCGCTTTACTAAAAGAGGATGCTCTGCCACGCGCTGCGGAATTTTGGCATAAATAACTTTGGTATCTACATAGCCCGAAATAATTCCCGACAGGAAAAGGAACACACCCGTAATACCGGCATAGAATAACGACAACGAATAAAAGGGATGGTTGGAAAAATACATTTTGGCGGCCTGCTCTGAATCGTGAATCAGCGGCAGCCCGAGCATAGGCTGAAGGATATAAAACAACAACAGCGATAAAGGAAACACAACAGTTAAGTTGCCGACAAAAGAAATGGTTTGAGAGCTGAAAACTTTGGCGGTCATAATAGCAAGCCCGTGAAGCGAGGTGCCTCCTTTTTTATCATCCATGGAAGCAGCCATGGCAGAAGCGGTCATAGCGGGCTGCTTAGTAGCGAGGGTAAAGCCGCACACCTGAATTAATATAAACCCAATCGAGTAATTAATAGAGAAAGCAAAGGCCTCCCAAAACGGGGCAAAGTGGCCCAGGTGAATCAGCAGCTTGATGATAACCACAAAAGAAATAATCAGTCCACCTCCACAGGAAGCAATGAGGAAATTCCGAAACTCGCTGCGGTTGTTGGCAATATAATGTTCACCGGTGTTGCCTTTCTGCTCGGCCACTTGGTAGGCCACAGTTGAAACATTTTCAGAAAGAAACACCCACACACTGTTGCGCGTTTGAATGCCGTAAACCACTTCAAAAAGAAAATCAACAAAGCGCTTCATTTCAAAACGCTTTTCGTCCATCAGGTCAATCAACAGTCGCATGCGGGCAATATGCTGCTCCATGCGCCTGATAAGAAATGTCTGCCGCAGGCTGGTGCCTTTGTAGCTGATGTTTCTTTGTAAATGCAAAATCATCAAATCGCACTGGGCCAATGCATCCGACAAGGTATCCAGTTTGTGATTAAGGGCTTCATCGCTTTCCTTGTCTTTTATGGAGACTGCAATTTCAGCTACGTGCTGGTTTTGCTGCAGAAATAAATAATTGTCGTGCTGCACATCAATGTTGTCAGCAATATCTTTTTCTAAACTCAAGGAACTTAAGCGAATGGAGAGTTGTTCAAGCGACAGCACCAAGGCATCGGAAAAATTACCCATTCGGAAAGAGTAATTGAATTGCAGTGCATGGAAGAAGCGGAGCCAGTCAGACTCGCTAATGCTGCTCATCCATGTTGCATCTCTTTTGTCGGAGAAAATTTTTTTGAGTTTATATTCTATGCTCTGTTTATTTTCAAGCGGAGGCAAAAACTTACGTCCTAATCGCGAGCTTATTTCACTGAAGAAACCGGAACTGTTGTTCATGCCTGTTTCAACAAACAAATTGCCCGGTTCCGATTGTTTTAGGATAGAAAGAATGAGCTGTCTAAATTTTTGGCGTAGTAATTCGTCTTGTTCCAGAGCTTCGGTCAGTTGCAAAAGTTTGGATGATGAATCAGGTGAAGTGCGAAGCACATCTGCCAATTCAATGAATAGTGATAGTGCTTTGCGCTCGTAGGCTCCGGATTTTATTTTTTCAGCAAACTCTGTCATAACTCAGCGCAACATAATGTGTTTATTAGCAGTGTTTGAAAATTATAACGTGTATTAAGATTTTAAATTTCCTTCTAAACAATGGCAAAAATTCAATATAGCAATAACCCTCAGCTTAAAACTATTCTCCCCGATTGGAAAGGCAACCCTGTCATCAACGGAAGATTCATTGACCCGCAGAAACCTTTCAGCGGCTCCTTCAAAAAGGCGCTGAAATGGCAGCTTTCGAAAAAGGAAAAAGCAGAAGAGAAGAAAAACGATAAGTGGCGGTTGACTGTTAGGAAAGGGAATGAATTTCTGAAACAGAAAGAGGATTGCATCGTTTGGCTCGGCCATGCCAGTTTTTTTATTCAGATAAAGGGCGTTCGCATTCTTACTGATCCATTGTTAGGCAGAATTTCAGGCGTGGTGCCTCGCTATAGCCGAATGCCTTGTGCAACCGCAGATTTCATCAACATTGATTATGTGCTACTATCTCACGCTCACCGCGACCACTGCGATTCATCTTCGCTCAAAAAAATCTTCGCACAGAATCCGTCAGCAAAGCTGCTTACTTCATTAAACACCGGCAAGCTGGTTTCAAGCTGGATTGATAATTTAAATTTTACCGAAGCGGGATGGTACCAACAATATAGTTTGGAACAGGGAAATTTAAAAATCACTTACCTGCCTGCGCAACATTGGAGCAACCGCTATCTGTGGGATATCAATCAAACGCTTTTCGGAAGCTTTATGATAGAAGCAGATGGGTTGAATATTTTCTTCGGAGGAGATTCGGGCTATGCTGCCTATCCGAAACAAATAGCTACGCTTTTTCCAAACATCGATATTGCTGTGCTAGGAGTAGGTGCTTACACGCCATCGTTTATGATGCAGGATGTTCACACCAATCCTTTCGAAGCGGTGGATGTGTTCCATGATTTAAAAGCAAAGACGCTGATTCCCATGCACTATGGCACTTTCGATTTGGCCGATGAACCGCTGGGTGAACCATACCGCATTCTAAAACATTTGGAAGCGGAGAAGAAAATAAACGGGGGATTGAGGGTATTGGAGGTGGGCGAGATAATGGTTATTTAACCAGTTCTCCCTGCAAGCGAAGTAATTCTGTTTCCGCCACTTTAGCGGCATAGCGCGAATTCACGAGTCGTGTTTGCGCATTTACAAAGCTCACTTGCGCTTCGCGAAGTTCTATAGAAGTAGATTGTGCCAAACGAAAACGCTCTAAAGCAATCTTCTGATTTTCATTTGCCAGCACAATATTTTCTTCTTCCAATAGCAACTGCTCTTTGGCAATGCTAAAATCTTTCATGGCCTTATAATAATTCAACTTGGTTTGAAAGCGCACCTTCTCTAAGTTAAATTGCGAAGACATAATCTGTATCGAAGCAATTTCATTCTGACGGATGGTGTTCAGCCCGTTGAAGAGCGGAATATTTAAACTAAAGCCTGCATTCATTCCATAAGTCTGGTTAAAAAGAGAAAAGCCTGCAGTGCTTTGGGACCTATTGTAACTATAGCCCACCGTGCCAACCAGGTTAGGAAAAAATGCAGCGAAAGCTTCTTTCTTTTGAAACTTCACCACTTCCACATTTTTAATCGCGGTCTGCAATTGAAAATTCTTTTCCAGGTCAGCAGCGGCTTTTGGCTCGTTGAAAGGAATAGAATCAGTAACAGAGAAATCAGTTTCAATATTTCGGGTCAGCAGGTTATTTAAATCGCCTTTGCGCTGCTCAATAACTTTCTTTTGTGTAAGCAGATTGCTTTTCTGTTCATTCAAATCAACCTTGGCCTGCAAAAAATCTACTTTGCTTGAGCTGCCCAACTGAAATTTCATATCGGCCAGTTTTACCCGCTCGTCCGAAATTCTTATTGCCTCATCAATTGCTTTAACCTGTTGTTGCGCCCGAACCACATCATAATAAGCATTCATCACGTTGGCAACTACAGTTTGCATTTCATCTTTAAAGCGCAACTCTCCAATTTCTTCAAGTCGCTTTAATCTTCCTTTTGCTGCAAACATTCGCAAGCCATCAAACAAAGTCCAGTTCAGCGCAACTCCTGCATTGATGTTATTTCCTGTTACATCATTGCGATTAATTTCGGTTCCGTTGGTGAACTTTTGATTTAGGTTGTTGAGTGTGTAATTGTCGGTAAGAGTAGCGCCAACTGTAGGTAACATACCTGCATTGCCAATAGTATTATTTCTGTCTGCAATCTCTGCCTCATTTTTTGCCAGCAGAATATCGTAGTTATTCTTCAATGCAATTTCCACGGCCTGCTCCACGGTGAGTACTTCCTGGCAAAAAGAAACTCCAGCTGCAAAAAACAAAACGCTTATCAGTATTAGTCTATTCAACATTCTTCTTGGGACTTCTTGACATAAAAGAATACATAGCCGGAATAACGAACAAAGTCAATATGAGTGAAAACATTATGCCGCCTATAATTACAATACCTAATGAAACTCTACTGCTCGCTCCTGCACCTAAAGCAAAAGCAATGGGAGCGGCACCTAAAGCTGTTGCAATGCTAGTCATCAGAATTGGACGAAGACGTAATGCGGCTGCATCAATTACGGCATCCATTTTTTCCTCGCCTTGTTTCCGCTTTTGATTGGCAAACTCCACAATCAGAATTCCGTTTTTGGTTACCAAACCGATGAGCATGATAATTCCGATTTGAGAAAAGATGTTGAGTGTTTGGTTGAACATCCACAAGCTTAGTAAAGCACCTGCAATTGCCAAAGGAACAGTGAACATGATAATAAGCGGATCAACAAAACTTTCAAACTGTGCGGCAAGAATTAAAAAGATAAGTACGAGCGCCAAGACAAATGCGAATGTGGTGTTTGAAGAGCTTTCAGAATAATCTCTTGATGCACCATAAAGTGAAGTGGTGAAACTTTCATCCAAAATTTTCTTGGAAATTTCCTCCATTGCAGCAACTCCATCACCAATTGTTTTTCCAGGAGCAAGACCTGCCGAAACAGTGGCTGATTTATAACGGTTGAAATGATACAATTGCGGAGGGTTACTTTGTTCTTCAATCTTCACCAGGTTATCCAGTTGAATATTTTCGCCCTTATTGCTGCGCACGTAAAACGATTTCAAATCCAATGGTTCATCGCGATTATCCCTATCCACCTGCCCGATAACCTGATATTGTTTCCCGTTCATTATAAAATAGCCAAGCCGTCTTCCGCTTAATGCCAACTGAAGCGTGGTTGAAATATCCAACATACTTATTCCAAGTTCACTTGCCTTCAAACGGTCAATTTCGATTTGTAATTCGGGTTTGTTGAATTTCAGGTTCACATCTACCCCCTGAAAGGTAGGATGCTTATTCGCTTCTTCTAAAAATTTCGGAAGCTTGTCTTTTATCTTATTGAAGTCCAGATTCTGAATTATAAACTGCACGGGCAAACCAAAACGAGCAGCGCCACCCGTGGAAATTGTTTGATCCTGAATGGGGAATGCTTTGCCTTCATTAAAGAGACCTACATTTTTCCCTACCGATTGAACAATATCCTGCTGCGTTCTTTCTCTTTCCTCTGACTCGCTCAAACGCACACGAACAAAACCAGAGTTAACGGATCCGCTTCCCGAAAAACCGGGAGCAGTCACACTCAATACAATTTTATTTTCAGGAACAGAGTCCATCATAAAGTTGACGAGCTTGTTCATATAACGATCCATGTAGTCATAGGAAGTTCCTTCGGGAGTAGAAACTGTAAGACGGAAAACACCTCGGTCTTCCAGAGGGGCTAATTCACTTTGCAGATTTTTTCCAATGAACGCGATCAGCAAAACACAAAATACAAGAATTGGTAACGCCAGCCATCTGCGTTTCATGAAATTGGAAAGAATTTCACGGTAACCATTGTCCATTGATTGGAAGAATGGCTCTGTTTTGTGATAAAACCATCCGTGTTGATCTCCTTTTCTTGTAAGCAACACGTTCAAAACAGGAGTAAGTGTAAGCGATACAAAAGCTGAAATTAATACTGCCCCTGCGACCACAATTCCAAATTCGCGGAAAAGGCTGCCGACAAAACCCTGCAAGAAAATAATAGGAAGAAAAACTACAGCCAATGTGATTGAGGTAGCAATTACCGCAAAGAAAATTTCCTCACTTCCTTCTTTCGCTGCGCGGTATTTATCCATACCCGCTTCCAACTTTTTGAAAATGTTTTCCGTTACAACTATTCCATCATCCACCACCAATCCCGTTGCAAGAACAATAGCAAGCAAGGTCAGCACGTTAATTGTAAAACCCGCCATATACATAATGAAGAAAGCGCCAATAAGAGAGACTGGTATATCAATAAGCGGACGAAGTGCAATCAGCCAATCGCGGAAGAAGAGATAGATGATGATAACTACGAGAACGAATGCGATGGCGAGCGTTTCGCCTACTTCAGCAATAGAACGTTTTATAAATATAGTTTGGTCAAGGGCAATGTCCAGTTTAATGTCGGCAGGCAAATCCTTTTTTATTTCCTCATAGCGCTTATAAAATTCATCCGCAATTTCTATATAACTGCTACCGGGCTGGGGATTAATGGCCAGCGCTACCATCGGCACTCCACTTTCTTTTAGAATGGTTTCTTCATTCTCAGGGCCAAGTAAAGCAGTAGCTACATCTCTTAAGCGAATGGTTTGGTTATCGCTGCTTTTGATGATGAGACTATTGAAATCTTCTTCAGTAGTTAAGCGGCCAAAAGTTTTTACTGTTAGCTCAGTATTGTCGCCATATACTTTTCCAGCGGGCAACTCAACGTTTTCTCTATTAAGGGCATTTTGAATGTCGGTAAAGGTGAGATTGTAAGCGCTCAACTTCATGGGATCAATCCATAAGCGCATGGCGTATTTCTTCTCTCCCCAAATTTGCACACCACTGACTCCTGGAATCGTTTGCAGTTTTTCTAATAAAACGTTTGTGGCATAATCACAAACCTCTAACTGATTACGTGTATTACTCTGAACAGTCATGGAAATAATAGCATCGCTGTTGGCGTCACTTTTATTTACTACGGGGGGGGCATCAATATCCTGGGGCAGTTGCCTGATTGCCTGTGAAACTTTATCGCGAACATCATTTGCTGCAGCTTCCAGATTCGAGCTGAGATTAAATTCAACAGTAATAATACTTGAACCTTGATTACTAGAAGAAGAAATGGTCCGGACTCCTTCAATACCGTTGATTGCTTTTTCAAGGGGCTCTGTTATTTGCGATTCGATTACATCCGCATTGGCACCGGTGTAGTTAGTTCGTACTGTAATAACCGGAGGGTCGATACTTGGGTACTCTCGTACACCCAAGAAATTAAAACCGATTGCACCAAAGAGTACAATGACAATGCTCATTACAATGGCAAGAACGGGGCGCGATAAACTTAAACTCGGTAAACTCATTATTATTCAATCACCTTTACAATTTTCAATGCTGCATCGGGTTTTATATTCATTAATCCCGTAGCTACAATTGTATCGCCAGGCTCTACTCCGCTGGTAATTTGTATGTAGCTTTCGTTGCGAACGCCTGTTTCGGCCTTTACAAACTGTGCTTTGCCGTTTTTCACTACAATCAATTTTTTATTTCGGGCCTCAGGAATGATGCATTGTGTGGGAATCATCAATGCATTGTCGATGCTTTTTAAACCCAGATCAATTTTTGCGAAAGCCCCGGGAAATATTTTCTGTTTTGCATTCTGCACCATTGCCCGCACTTTAATGGTTCGAGATGATTCTTCAATTCTTGGTTCAATGGCAAATACTTTTCCAGTGAAAATTTCATCGCTTCCATCTACCGAAAATTTGATAGCATCATTCTTCTTAATGGACGAAAAATATTTTTCGGGAACAGTGAAATCAATTTTAAGAGGGTCAATCTGCTGCAATGTGGCAATGGAAGTTGTTGGAGAAACATACGCCCCATTGCTTACACTTTTTAGTCCGACAACTCCACTGAAAGGTGCTCGGATTTCTGTTTTCGAAATCTGGGCCTCAACCAATTCTATATCAGCAAGAATATTGTTGAATTGAATTAGCACATTGTCATACTCCTGCTGTCCAATTCCGTTTATAGCAAGCAATTGTTTCAAGCGCTGTTCCGTTTTGGCTGCCGTTTCCTTTTGAACCTGTAGTTTTTTTAGCTGTGCCTGTAAATCGGAATCATATAGTTTTACGAGTAATGTTCCTTTGCCAACAGAGCTCCCTTCGTTCAGGTTCAGTTGAATGATTTTTCCCGCAATCTCAGCGTGTAGTTCTATTTCTTCATTTGCCAATAAAGTTCCCGCTGCCTGAATATTATTATCTAAAGTTTTAGGCTGAACCACAAAGCCCGTAACTGCCATCTCTCTTGGTGGTCCGCTAGCGGGGGTTTTAGCTGCTCCGTCTTTTGGATGCAGTACTTTGTTGTAAACAATAACGCCTGCAATAAGTACTACAAGAGCAAGAATAAACCATGTGAATTTTGACATCGGCAAAATTTAAAGATGCAAAGGTGGAAATTTGAAGTTAAGCTAATAGTTGTAGCTACAACTATTTTTCCCAAAAGATGCTAATTACTTATGGAAGGGAACCTTGAAGGCGCTCACTATCTCATTGTTTTCATCTACAATGCTCAATTCTACAAATTCATCTTTTACAACTCGCACCTTGCCAAAGGCATTTTTTGAATCTTTCCCTTTCAAACCATTGCCCCCTTTATTCCAGATTTTATTCATACGATACAAGCCGGTTAAGTTTCCAATGAGTTTGAGATAGCGTGCAAGCGCAGTAGTTTCTACGCTCATTCCACTGGCATTTAACTCAGGAAGGCCTGCATTGGTTCCGTCATCCATTACATTGTGATGTGTATCGCCACTAATCACAATCAGGTTTTTTATGTTGTTTACTTTTACAAATCGCATAAAATCTTCACGCTCTTCAGGATAACCAGCCCAGTAAGAACTGAAACCGCTGGCGATATGGAAGCCGAACCAGTTTTTGTAACGTAAGTTCTGAATTTTTACTCCTGCAGTAATAAGCTTTCTACAGGCTCCGTTTAAAGGAACACCGCTTACAATAAATTTCCAATCGGCTTTTGAGTCAAGTAAACTCTTTTTAAGCCAGGCCATTTGCTTTTTGCCGAATAATGCATAGCCGGGTGGCGGAGCAAAAATCCATTTGCGTTTAATTGAATCGTATTTAAATGCATCGGCATTGGGCAAATCCTTGGCGCTGTTACGATCAACTACGAAAAATTCTGCGTTGCCTAATTTGAAGGAATGAAAAATCCCTTCGCTTGTATCGGGCAGATCGTAGTGAGGGAAGAATTCATCATAACCTTTGATTACATTTCTACGCCATGAATCAGGAAAGCGAGGAGCTGGAAATTCGTAACATATCTTTCTTTGCTGGATAAATGAACGTAATTCATTTTTGCAAAATCGTCCTCCATTGCTTCCCACGTAATCGTTATCATCATATACATAGTCAATAGGAATATTGTAAAGCATCTGCTTCATTAATTTTTCATCGTAGCGTCTCTGGTAACTGAAAGCAACAGTGTCGTAGTTGTTAGAGTACCAAGGACAAATCTGGTAGTCGGGATAAGTGAAATCGCCTGTATGCATCAGAAAGTATGGGTGGTGTTTCGGAATTACCTCAAACACTTTCATGTTTTTTGTTTCCTGGCAACTGCCGGTAACAAACGTGTAATCACCTTTCGTTCCTTCTGTAGGAAATGTTTTGAAATTTCCTTTTATGGCGTCTTCCCAACCTTCAAATAAGAGACGATAATAATAGCGGGTGTCAGGTTTGAGAGAGGTAAGCCGGAGCATAACTGTTTTATCACGCATGCTATCAGTTATTCCACTTACCGCAAATGATTTTTCTAAATCTTCTTGTGTGCTTAACTCTATCATCACTTTACCACACTGCATAGTGCGGATATATATCTTGGCAGAAGAGGATGTTAGTGCACCAATCACCGGACCATGGGTAATGAACTGCGCTGTAGAGATAAAAATGCCAAATGCAAAATATGAAAGGAGTAATAAGAAGCGAATCATTTAAAAACTATATCTGAACTGGAAGGTGTAGGTTCTTAATGGCTCAGGGCGTCCTGGACGAAGAGCATATAAGTGATTCGTCACATTTTTGACTATAAAACCCATCGAAAAGTGCGGGTTAAATTTTATTCCTGCTCGCATATCCATTGCAAAATCACCGTTGCCGTGCTTTGCCAGATATTTTTCCACCGCATCTATATCGTTAAAAATAAAGAGGGCTACTGTTTTATAGAAAGCCGGAACTTTTTCAGGCGTAGATGCATAATAGAAGGTAGCTCCGAGGTAGGCTTTCCAGTAGGTCAGTTCTATATCTGCACGCACCAAATGCCGGATACGAAAAGCAAGTATTTTACCCGTGTCTTCAGGACCGACACGTTTACCATTAAAGGCAAAGGCGTCTTTAATAAATTCCCCTGTGCTATAATGCGCAGAGCCGGTATCCGTATCTCTCTTAGAAGGAAAGGTGTAAGTGTACCCGGAAACAATATTAATACCAACAGGGCCAATTTTCCCACTGCTTAGCAAGCCAATTTCATAACCTGCAGTGCGCGCATTTTCAATATTAAGAGGCTTGGGGCCTACTACGCGTCCGGGAAACAGCTCAAGTGAATCGGGAAATATTGGCTCTCCATTTGAATATTTATTATCCCAAACTCCTACATTATACTCAATATAGTTTCTGTATTCCTGCCAGAAAAATGCCAGGTCTAATCCTAGCTTCCATTGTTTAACCTGAATGCCCTGTTGTATGCCAACCTCTAAACTCCAGGCTGTTTCGGTTTTCAAAGTATCGTTAGGAATAATATTAACTCCACTTACAAATGGTTGCGCGAGATATTTCTCGGCTATGGTTGGTATCCGAAAGCCCTGGCCCCATGAAGCCCGTATATTTGTAGACTTAGAGGCCTGAATATTTAATCCTGCTCTGAAAACGGGTAGACCAACATTTCTGCGCTCACCTGAACGTTCAACCCGGCTGGGTAATCCGTAATAAATATTACTGTCTAAACCGGCAATCTCATAACGAATGCCCCCCTGCAACGACAAAATTTTATAGTTTAATTCCAGTTGTGTGTAAACGGCCCAGTTAAAATTGAAATGTTTACCACTCTTCGCGTATAAGTTGCTCTGAGAATAACCCATTGTAAAAGGTACACCAGCGGTCAGAATCAGTAAATCTTTTTTGAAACGATATTGGTATTGGTTGAGGATGATAAGAGAGTGGCTGACTGCATCTATATCCACCCCGTTTCCTTTACGAAAAATATTCATGTATCGTATCTGCAACTTATAGTTATGCCCTTTAATGTTACTGTAAGTAAGGTGAGGATCGACTGTTATTTTATTGTAATTGCTATTGGAAGAAGCTGCAGGAATCAGAAAAAGAGAATCAAGATTTTGAGCTATAAAAAACTGGTCAGCTCGCTCAATTTGAAAACTACCATTGACACCGTAATTAAGGCCCGGAACTTTAGGGCTGATATACCGTGTTTTAAAGAAGCCACGCAATCTCCAGTAACTATCACCCATCAAATAACTGCTGTTGTAGCTAATGTTTCCTCCGGTTATCAGTTGTACATTTTTTATTCTCCGTTGGTGGTTAATGTTTATAGATCCAAAAAATGGAGGCGCAGAATCCCACCATTTCAATCGCTTGTCTTTTGGCTCATCGGATACTCCGACATTTGTTTCAATTTCTGTTTTTGGCTCCGGCTCTGTAGGCCAATCGGTAATCACATTTACAATGCCATTTAAAGCGGCAGACCCATATATCACAGATGAAGCACCTTTAATTATCTCAATTTGTTTTACATTTTCAAGAGGAGCCAAGGTGTTTTGCGTTTGTCCTAAATCAGCGCTTGTTAAGTCCATTCCATCAACCAGAAGGCTCGTTCGGCTGCCAACTCCGTAAGCGTACGAGCTACCTCCCCGTATAGAAATTTGTCCATCCTGAACCAATACACCGGGGGTTTTATTTATCGCTTCACCCACATCATTGCTGTTCGTATTCCTGATTTGTTCCCGGCTTATTACGCTGGTGGATACCGTTTCCTTAGCTGCATTTTTTTTGTATTGACTTACCGAAACCACTTCATTTAACTTGAACACGTCTGAGTTGAGAAGGATATTGAGTTTTAGTTTTTCACCAGCACTTAGCGTAACTTTTTTCCTTTCGGTTTTGTATCCAATAGAACTGAAAGATATTTCGTACTCACCTGCAGGAAGGGAAAGGGTGTATTTCCCTACCGCATCAGTAATTACACCCTTTGTTTTTTCGTATTTTACCGATGCGGCAAACAGAGGTTCATTGGTACCTGATTCTTTTACAGTGCCTGATATTTCAGCATTTTGAGTAAAACCGGAATGAACTGAGAGGAAAGAAATAATGAACAGAAGTAGAAAATGCTTCATGCTTTACATGTAGTTTAATTTTTGAAAATAGAATGCATTGTGAGAATAAAAAAGTATAACGGCAACAATTAAATGCACCATCTTTAAAACCTGACCTCACTAAAAGGCACTTCTTGTTTTATCTGCGTAAGGCCCTGTTCATCTTTTATTTCCAGTATATACTTTTGCGTATTCCAGTCAATGCTTATTACACCAAAATTGGGTTTCATAAATGGATTGCCAACCCGGTTTTTATTTCCGCCATCGCAACTGTGTCCATGTGTCATGCCGCTGCTGGTTAAATCGTAAAGCGAATAACAACTATCACGCTTTACTCTGCTTAATTCACTATAATGCAAATCGCCACTGATAAAGAATACCCCATTAGCTTTTGTTTCTTCTATCAATTGCATCATACGCTCACGCTCATGCGGCATATTTACCCACGCTTCCCAGCCGTTAAAGTCGACAAGGAATTGGGTGCTCGTTCCAATCAGGCGCAGGTCGGCTGGTTTTTTTAATTCCTCTTCGAGCCATTCCCATTGTTCTTTACCCAAAAATGTTTTATGCCTTCCGCGCAATTTAAAGTAGGGGCCTTTGCAATCTCGGTCTAAACGCACGCGCATCAATCTGTCGCGGAAGGTACGGCAGTCAAGCATAATAACCTGTAGCTTTTTACCATCAACTCCGTACATATAGGAAGTGTAAATTCCTTTGTGTTTCCACCGATCGCTGCTTTCGGGTTCTTTGAAAAATTTCAGAAATATCTTTTTTGATTTTTCCTTCGTTGAATACTCTTTCCCTCCATCATTTACTCCGTAGTCATGATCATCCCAGGTGGCGAGTACACGGGTATTTTTTTGCAGTTCAATATAGCCGGGTTTTGAGCCAAACTGGTCGTATTTCCTTTGAAGCAGGGCCATATCTTTAGTATCTCCATAAATATTGTCGCCCAGCAAAATGAATAATTCCGGTTTCTGCTCAATAACTTTGTACCAAATATCCTGAGGGTTATCCTGGTTGATGCACGAGCCAAAAGCAATTTTTGAAATTGTTTTGTCGCTTACAGTTTGAGCGGGTGCACACAATGAAAGGAGCAGAAAAATAGGGAGCAGATTTTTCATGGGTGAAAGAAGTGAGGTTTATTTTTTATAAAGGGAGTGGCTGTATTTATTCTACGAAAGCACTTTTCACCGGCTTGCCTGTCCAGCAATCGGGAGGTGTTAAACCTAAGAGATGGGCGATGGTGGGGGCGGTATTGTACTGCTTCACCAATTCAGTAATGGCAAAATTCTTTTTAGTCTTCGGCCCCGAAATAAACCAGGGTATTTCAATCTCCGCACGGCTCAATCCTCCATGCCCTTTTCTTATTCCCCCGTGGTCGGCAGTAATGATGATATAAGTATTGTCGAAGATTCCTGCATCTTTCAATGCTTGTATCACTAACCCTGTCAGCGAATCTGCCAGCTGAATGGATTTGTAATATTCATCGGTAGTATAGCCGATGGTGTGCCCTTCATGATCTACATGGTCGAAATGAACAAACAGAAAATCGGGCTTATCTTTTCTTATAAGCTCGCAGGTTTTTTGACAGGTTTCATATTTGCCATCGGTACTGATAATGGTATCCATGGCTTCAGTATTAGCTAAGCGGGCAAATCCATCCCAGTCATACACACATTCAATTTTTGCATTCGGTTTTTGTTCGCGCAATACTTTAAAAATGGTGGGAAAAATTTCTCCTTTTTTCTGTCCGCAGTATTTTTTATTCATTATGTCTTTGCGCTCCCAGTCATTACTTTTTATACCATTAACTTTTGGAGGAGCCCCGTTAATCATGGCGGCCCAGTTAGGTGAGCTTACAGTAGGAAGAACCGACTCCGCCTTGTAAGTATAGGCACCATTCTTTTTTATCTCATCAAAGTGCGGAGTTGCAATTTTTTGAACTCCGGCTCCGCTCATACCATCGAAACCAAGAACAACTACATGCGTTTGAGCAAAAGTAAAGAGTGAAAGGTGGAAAGTGAAAAATGAAAGCAGCATCCGCATGGTGTATCTGTTTTTGTTTAAGGTAAATCTTCTTCCTCTACCTTCAACCAGGTTTCGGAGAATTGTAAATTTTTATACCAAATTAAATTCCATTCTCCATTGTTGTATTCGAGAGCAGTCATATTCTCAACCCAGTCTCCGCTGTTCAAATACATTACACTTCCTTTTTCAGTTTTAATTTCCTTAATGCAGGGGATATGAACGTGTCCGTTAATTACAAAATCATATCCCTGATCCAGGGCAATTTCAGCAGCTGTCAGTTCATAGTTACTCAATTTTTTGATGCCTCGTTTGGTGGCAACTTTTACCTTTTGAGAAAAAGATGATTTCGGGCGACCCAACAATTCGAGAAAGAAATTTACGAGCTTGTTTGTGAGAATCAGAATTTCATAGCCTGTGGTGCCGAGCTTGGCAAGCCACCGCGAGCCGCGCATGGTTACATCAAAAATATCTCCATGAAAAAACCAATGCTGTTTTCCATTCAGTGTCAGCACTAACTTATCTTCCAATTCTAAATTACCCAAATTCAAACCGGAATATCTCCGTAGCATTTCATCGTGGTTGCCCGTGAGGTAATACACTTTTACACCACTGGAGACAAATTCGAAAATACGCTCTAGCACTTTGGTGTGCGACTTAGGAAAATAATAGGAACGAAATTGCCAGATATCGATAAAGTCACCATTCACAATTAAAATTTCGGGCTCAATGGATTTTAGGTAGCGGTCCAGTTCTTTTGCCTTGCAACCAATAAAGCCCAAGTGCACATCGCTTATTACGGCCACTTTTACTTTTCGCTTGCTTTCAGTCACAATACAATATTCGGGTGAAGGTGTTAAGGTAGAGTTATTTAACTGTATATTCTGTTCTCCTGTCGCTGCCTAATTTTAAATAGCATTTATTCCTTTATTAATCCCAAGTCGGCCCTACCAACGGCCGAAACATGGTTAACGCGTGCTAACTCACTATTAGGGAACTGCACATGGAAATCAGTCCATCCGGGAGTGCCGGCTCGGTCATCGGCCTTATAGTAATCTGTTGAAGTGATTTGCGCCCCGCTTTCGAAAGCATTATTCATATCGGTGTAGTCACCACTTCTGGCTTCGTTGGTTCCTGCATCGCTTCGCGTGCGTACCATAAATCCCTCTTGTACTCGCTGTGTAATTTGGGCTTTACCGGAGGTTGCGTTGTTTACGATAACAAAGGCGGCTTCGTCAGAAGTATAACTTGAATAAACAAACATGGCCCTTCCCTGAAGGGAAGGATGGGCCGCTTTATATAAGGACTCAGCGGCTCCCTGCATAATAAAAATTATTTTGCCTCGGGCTTGCGCAAGCTGTGGCCAGTTTCCGGCCAACACAGCATCTTTCAAAGTAGTATAGTTCCCACGCACATCATCAGGGGTAATTACCTTATCCAGATTTTCTCCAAACACCGCTTTTATTTCTTCATCCATTTTATCGCAGGCCGCAGCATCGTAGGGAATGCTTTCGGTAAGTCCTAGCCCTGTAATAACATCTCCGGGCGCATCATCTTTCGTTTCTACATTAATAAATATGGGAAGATGATTAGGATGAGCATTGCTCCACTCAGCCAGCGATTGCAACGATGATTTGAAAGTGTAATAATGTGTGCCAAAATCAAAATCGGGAATGTGAATCACTTTAAATCCCGGCTGCTGTAGTTCGGGGATATTGGATTCGGCAATTCCACCTGTAAGCTCATCACCTTTTCTGTTATAAAACTGTCCGCCTACCGGGTCGTTATATATATCTATCTCCAACCCCCGAACGTTGTAATTGTTGAACTGCTGGTCGAATGGCAAATGAGAGTAATCAATTCCTGCAGGGTCATATTGCGCTGGAAGCAGACCCAGCGATGAAAGATTACTTAAAAATTGCGTGATAGTATCAGACGGCTTAATGTGATAACTATTATGGCTGGCTATAATTTGTATTTGATTTATTTTTAAACTATCGGTAGGGCCATTGCCAAATTCTTCGATAAGTTTTTTTTTATCGCAGGAAGAAAAAAAAGTGAAGATACAAATGGGCAGAACTAGCAGGTAACGTTTCATTAACTTAAGTTTTGTATGAAGTTAATGAAACGTTAACAGTGCACAAGAAAATCAGAAAAAATATAAATCGGGGAGCTTACCTTTTCTTGATAGGAACAGGAGCTTTTATTCTTGTAAGCAATGCAACTTCATCTCCAATACCGATGATTGTGCGATAGTTAAGGGGAAACTCTAACAGTACATGAAGCATACTTAGAAAGAGAACCATTAAGCCAGTTTTGTAATTATAGGCATAAAGCAGCACAGACGCTACCCATATTCCCAGAACCCAGGCCAATTGCTGTTTCGGGACTTCATGCCATTTGATAACCTGCGTTTTCGAAAACCAATTGAGGTAATGATAGGTGTACGCAAAAGCGATAAACCTCATTATTCCCAAGCCAACAGCAGAGCTGAAAACGGTTTCGCGGGTAAACTCACCGAGTTTGAAAATTTCAAGAACAGCTTTGTTTAATTGCACAAAACCGCTTTCTACTAAAGCTTTTTCAGCATAAGAAGAAATGCTATAAAACGAAATATCGGGATGGAATATAAAGAAGCTTGCCGCACAACCAGCAAAGACAAAAAGCGAAGCAATACCGGTTTTGCTTTTGTTTTTTAATGCACCGTATAAAATGAACAGACCTGTGAAAATGAAAACGTGGATAAGAGTAGGAAGAAAAATGCCGAACAAAAAAACAAAAGGAGAACTCTGGCTGAAAGCGACTCCGATAATAATTGCAACTACCAGGAACAGAATTTTGTAAAGCAAGTCCTTAAACAGAACCATTGCCAGGGCAACAACAAACGATATGAAAATCATCACCGTTACTAAATCAAATATTCCATTGCCGAAAAAACCTAAAATGGAATTATAGAACGGTTCAATGGACTCCAAATTACGATATGTAACAAGCAGCGAAAGAAAAGTAAGGGCCACGCACAAGATTACCAACCAGTAATAATCCTTTTTTCCGCTCGCAAAATAATCGCGCTTATGCAACCAGCCTATTTCGGTTAGATAATGAAGTGGTCCGAGGACCGCATACGAAAACAGGAACAACTCAAAGGGAACAAAAAAAGCCGCCACACATGATACAAGCATGAGAGCTATGTTGGCCTGGTCTATTCGCGTAGTGTTCATGAAGTAAGTCCGGGAATCTTTGGCATAGATCCCATCATTTCGCTTTGCATTACGTTGTCCGCTTTTTCCAGCGCTTCGTTAGTGGCGTCACGCAATTTACTCTCCAGAATAAGTTTGTCGCCTGTCTGCAACACCTCAATGTTTTTAATTTTTCGGTTGCCTGAAACTGTAACTTTTACATACTCATTTTCCGAAACCACTTCGATAGTGTCGAGACGTTTCTTGGTCTCTTCCATTTTTTCTTTCAGCTCATTCAGCTGTTTCATTTGGTCAAAAAAGCCCATCTTATTTTATTTAAAGTTTGAGGTAATCGTTACGATTTCATGTTTTCAAACTGAAGCGGGAAACCAAAATCGCCATTCCTAAGAAAAGCAATTACTTCCTGAAGGTCATCAATCTTCTTGCCTGTTACACGAATGATTTGATCCATTTGAGACGCTTGAACTTTCAGTCCGCTGTCTTTTATGGCTTTGGCAATTTTCTTCATGGTTTCCTTGTCCAACCCATTCTTCAGTTTCACATCTTTCTTAATCATCGGTCCCGAGGCATAATGTACTTTGCTTACATCATAACTTCGCGCATCAATCCCCTGTTTCGAACCACGGGCAATGATTATGTCAATGATAGTATCCAGCCTCATTTCATTTTCAGTAGTAATCAGCAATGTCAGTTCCTTTTTATTGAAATCAATGTCCGTTTTGGAACCGTGAAAATCGTAGCGGTTTACAATTTCCTTCTTAGCCACATTAATGGCATTTTCTACAGCCTGCGGGTCGACTTTGCTTATTACATCAAAGCTTGGCATAATTCATTATTTGATTTTCGATTTGAAAAATGAATTCCCTTGTTCATTTATCTGACTCACAAATTCTTTACCGTCTTTTTGAAGTACCACATACCCTATTGAGTCCCCTGTAAAATAATTGCCGGAGATAAACTCTCTTCCATTTATCAGCCACATGATAGTTCCTGTAGGTGGAGCGTTTGTTTTTAAGGCTGGTTTATTGTCGAAGAAGGTATTAAAAAATCTGACGCTTTTGGCAACATCTATGGAAAGACTTCCTCCGGAGCCTTGCAGAAATACGACATCAATGTAATCAGTAGAGTCCCGCATTGTATTATATAACTGAGGCGGTAGCGGCTGATTTTTTTCCTGTGCCGATGCAACGAGAACGAAAAATTGCATACCGGTCAAAACAATCGCGATATAAAATATGTTTCTGCTTTTCATATACACTCTTTTGTTCTGCGAAGGAAGAGTTTTTTACTTAATCAATTGGTTAAATAAAGATAAGTACCTTTCCTTTAGGGAAGCAACGGAATATTTTTCAACCACTGTTTTACGGGCCGCCAAACCCATTGCTTTACGTTTTTCGTCCGACTCAATCAGTTGCGATAGTTTATCTATCCATTCCTCTTTGTCAAATGCAAGAAACCCATTCGTGCCATCCTGAATAATTTCGGAGTTAACCCCAACAGGAGACATAATGGTCGGAATTTCAAGCGCCATGTATTGCAGCCCTTTTAATCCGCATTTACCTTTTGCCCATTCATCATCGGGTAGTGGCATAATACCAATATCGAAAGAAGAAAGCTCTTTCAATTCATCTTCCTTATTCCAGTTTAGGCTTATTACACCCAACTCCTCGTTTTTATATTTAGCATCTCCGATTACTTTGACACTAATTTTGTCGCCATATTTCTTTTTGATTTCGGTTAAGGCAGGTAAGGCGTATTTGAAATGCTGAATCGTGGAGAAACTACCGCTCCATCCAATGCAGACTTTGTTGTCTTGTTTAGAAATAGGAATCCGTTGATACTCTTGGGTATCAATAGTGGTGGGAATGATGCGGACATTTTTATTGAACTGTTTTGCATAGTCCGCCAGATATTGATTCCCTGCAAAAATTAAATCGCACACGGTAATAATGTCAGATGTTTTCTTTGCGTTCTTCAGGAACGATAAATTTTTGTTTCCTTCTGAAACATTATCAATCCAAATCGAATCGTCAAAGTCAAAAATTAATTTTGCTTTCGATTTTGCCATCCACTTTTCGAAAAGAGAAGTTCCTAAAACGGTTGCTTCGCGGAAAATGAAAATGATATCATATTGATTGGCTGTGATCACCTCCATCGCTCTCATCCATATATTCTTAATGAGAATCCGTACTTTATGAAAGTAATTTCCTGATGAGTAGAAAAGCCGGTCATCTCTCTCGTTGAGGAAATAAGAAAAGGTGATTTCGTAACCGTTCTTTTCCAGAAAATCAAGATGCTGTTCAAAGCGGAACCGCTGGCCGGGTGACCGATCCTTTCTATGATTAGTAATAAATAAAACCTTAGGCATACGTTATATCTTTTGTCCAATGGCGTGCCAGTAGGGGGCATTATCTGAAAAGATAATATCCGTAAGGCCGCATTCTTTCATCATGTCCCCAATTTCAGTCTTGGAAAATCTTTGCTCCAGCGGTGTTCCAAACCTATCCAATGCATCGTTTCTGATGATATGGAAAGTTTTGTCACTGTAATAGGATAAAGGAATTTTTTGGCCTAATCGCTTTAGCCCAATCAGAGATAATAACTTAGAAACGGACAGCAAAGGCATGTAAACAAACATCGCTATCAAGTCGCAAACTATTTTTTTAAGATGTGCCGGAAGCGAAGAAATAACAAGTCTGAAAACATTCGAAAACCTAAATATTTTGTTGTAGATAATTCCACGGTTATCTAAGTTGTAATAAAGATATACCAGAAAATAACCATTCTGCTTCAACTTGCTTATGCAATGTTGCATCGCAAGTTTAGTGTCAGGAATATGGTGCAATACGCCAAGACTGAAAACAAAATCAAATGAATTATCCTCGAAAGGAATACTGTCAGCACTTGCTTTTGAGATTCTTACATTTTTGGTGTCACGAAGTAATTTTGCCGCAGCCAGTACAGCATCACTAGGGTCTATGGCTTCAATATGGGCAACTTTATCAGCCAGATATTTTGACCACCTTCCGCTTCCGCAGCCTACATCTAATACCAGCGATTTTTCAGTTAGGTGTTTGGATGTGACAATGTCAAAATATTCCACACCGACTTTTTCAATTTCCTCGCTGGAAAATGCATTGAATTTATTCCATTCTTCTCCAAAGGCTTTTACTGTTGTCTCGTCAATATTACTGCCGGCAGAATCAAACAGATGTATCTCTCTGTTTTCTACATGGAGGATATTTAGCGGCTTTACGGAATACTCTATCATCTGCCTGATCATTCCTCTAGCCAGAAAGAAGGTAGCTTGTCCAATATCTCTATGTTCTCAAACCTAGCGCTCTTTTTGATACCGGTATCTTTAGCCCATTCCGTCATTTTGGTTAAGCCATCTTTCAAGGTGGTATAAGCTGAATCACCAAACAATGACCTCGCTTTGGAGTGGTCGGAGTAAGCATGCAACACCTCGTTTCTTGCAGGTAGATAGCGCAACTCTCCTTTTATTCCCATTGCTTCCATAACAGTTTGTGCCAGTTCTTTCACTGTATAATCTTTATCGGCACCGATATTTATTACCTGGTTGTAGGATGCAGGATTATTTACGCAGTTGGCAATATGAGGTGCCACATCGCCAATGTAACTGAATGCACGGGTTTGTAGCCCATCACCAAAAACGGAAAGCTGCTTGCCCTGCATCAATTGATTCATAAAGATACCGACCACATTTCTGTAGCGGTCTCCAAGATTTTGATACTCGCCATAAACATTGTGCGGACGGAAAACCACATAATTCAAACCAAACATTTCGTGCGATACACGCAACTCCATTTCCACAGCGAGCTTTGCAATGCCATAAGGATCTTCGGGTACAGGAATCATATCTTCTTTTAAAGGCGGCTTGCCCGCGCCATATACAGCGATGGAAGAAGTGAATACGAAACATTTTATTTTATTACGGATTGACTCATTAATAAGATTTACACTTCCTATCAGATTGTTCTGGTAGTTAAAGTGCTTAATAAAGTGACTCAATCCTTCAGCAGCATAAGCTGCCAAATGATACACATAATCGAATTTATGTTCTTCAAATAATTTGGATAAAAGTGCTGTGTCCAGAATAGAACCATTAATGAAAGTGGCTTTCGGATTTACATTCTCCTGAAAGCCTCCGCTCAAATCATCCAGCACTACCACTTCATGTCCGAGCTGAATAAGTTCGTTGGTGACATGTGCACCTATGAATCCTGCTCCTCCGGTAACTAATGATTTGGGCATTTCTGTTTTATTTTTTGCAATCTTAAAACAAAAATACCGAAGGGCTTCTAATTCATTAAGTGTTTTGAAAAGGAAACACCTATTCTAAGTTTAGGCAAGTTCTTTAGATGCAACAATTATTAACCTCAAATTCTACATTCACCTTCAGTTTAAAATCAAAAGCTTTGCGGTATTACCTTTTCCTTTTTCTTTTTGCCGGTCAAATTTCATTTGCACAAAATCGCATATCCCCCATGACAGAAACCGAAGCTGATGCAAAAGCCCGTGAGCTTATTTCGCAGATGAGTCTGAAAGAAAAAGTGTTTGAAACACACGGACACGGCATGGTGCGTTTTGGCTTGTCTATCATCTTCTCTAAAAAAATAAAGCCGGTTCACGCAGGGGGAAGTAAGCGATTGGGAATTCCCTCTACCATTTTTATAGATGGCCCCCGCGGAGTGAGTTTGCACACAGGGGCAACTGCTTTTCCGGTGACTATGGCGCGTGGTGGCAGCTGGGATATTGAATTAGAGAAGCGAGTGGGTGAAGCCATGGCAGAGGAAATTCGTGCACTCGGTGCTAATTATTCAGGGGCGGTGTGTATGAATTTATTGCGCCACCCTGCCTGGGGGCGTGCGCAGGAAACCTATGGCGAAGACCCGCATCTTGTAGGCGAAATGGCTTCGGCTTTGACTGACGGAATTCAAAAGCACAACGTGCAGGCATGTGTCAAGCATTTTGCCGCCAATAGTATGGAGAACAACCGCTTTGGCGGAAGTATGAATATGACTAAGCGCACTTTGCACGAAGTATATCTGCCGCATTTTAAAAAAGTAATTCAGCGGGGCGTGGCTTCGGTGATGAGTGCTTACAATAAACTGAATGGCGAATACTGCGGGCACAGCAAACCGTTACTTACAGATATTCTCCGTAAAGATTGGGGCTTTAAAGGCTACATCACCAGCGATTGGCAGAACGGGTTATACGACACACAAAAGGGTATTGAAGCAGGAATGAATATTGAAATGCCGGCCGGTAATTTTTATTCCCTGGAAAAAGTGAAGCAACTTTTGGATGATGGGAAAGTGAAGGAGCAACAGATAGATGATTTGGTTCTGCCCATCCTACGCACCAAGCTTCTTTTTGCTTCAAAGAAGGATGAGCAGGAGTATCCAAAAAGTTTGGTGGGTTGTAAAGCCCATACCGGTTTGGCACTTGAAGTAGCAGAGAAGAGCGCGGTGTTGTTGAAGAATGAAAATAATTTCCTGCCGCTCGATAAAAGCAAAGCAAAGCGTATTGCTGTCATCGGTTCTTTAGCCGATGTAAAACAAACAGGCGACCACGGTAGCAGCAGAGTTTTTCCGCCCTATATTATTTCTCCGCTTGATGGCATCAGAAATTATTTCACCGGAAGTAATACAGAAATTGCCACAGCGCCTGCCGATGACTTAAATGCTATTAAAAATGTTTGCGCGAAAGCCGATGTGGTAATTATAGTTGCGGGCACTACCTACAAAGATGAAGGCGAATATATTGGCAACGGACAAATACGCGACCGCAACAATCCAGACAAGAAAAACTTTATTACCCGCACCGGCATATTGGGGGTTGGTGGCGATAGAAAATATCTGCACTTACATCAGGAAGATATTGATATAATACATACTGCTGCTGCTGTAAATAAAAAGGTAGTGGTAAGTTTAGTGGCGGGTAGCGCTGTAACAGTTGAGGAATGGCATGAAGAGGTTCCCGCTATTATCGAAACATTTTACAATGGTATGGAAGGCGGCACTGCGCTCGCCCGTATTTTATTCGGTGATGTAAACCCCAGTGGCAAACTTCCTTTCACCGTTCCTAAATTGGAAAGCGATTTGCCTCCGGTTGAGTCTTACGATACAGCAGTTGATTACGGCTATTATCACGGTTATACGCTTTTCGA
>JAZKEP010000140.1:1648-9795 GCA_040387015.1 Bacteroidota bacterium | reverse complement strand
AAAGAACCGCGCTATCCGTTTGGTTTTGGTTTGAGTTACACGCAGTTTCGAATTTCTGAGTTGAGCGTAAAGACTTCTGAAGTTTCTGAAACTTCAGAAGTTCTGGTTTCGGTTAAAGTGAGAAACACCGGGGCGCGGGCAGGCGCTGAAGTGGCGCAGCTTTATATCGGTTTTCCTCCTTCAACTATCGACCGACCCGAAAAACTGTTGCAGGGCTTTAAGAAAGTATTTCTGCAACCTGGCGAGGAGCGAACCATTGATTTTAAAATACCAGTAAATGACCTTGCTTATTACAATCCTGATTCTGAAAAATGGGTGGTAGAAAAGGGCAAGTATGAAATTTTGATCGGCAACTCTTCGCGCGATGAAAAGATGCTCACCGGAAGTTTTGATTGAGGTAATTTGATTTAGCTACTTTTAAGGAAAGGAATTTTATGGCGAAGATTTACCTAGTCCTTCTTACCGGATTTTTATTCTTTCAGAATTTGGCGGCACAGTATATTCCTATTCCCGATTCGGGTGCGGTTTGGAGACAAAACTCATGGGCGGGGAACAGTCTTGATGGCGGAACTGCAACGTATCGCCAAATATTTGAGGAAGGAGATACTATAATAAATGGACTTAAGTATATCCGTTTGTTTCAAACGGGTTATGATTACGTGAATGAAATTCATTCTCCAAATGGAACATTTGGGTTTACCCATGAGCTATATGGTTTCTTTCGAAATGACACCATAAACAAAAAAGTATTTTTCATAAATGCCCAAGATACTACTGTTCTTTTGCTCTACGATTTCAATCTAAATGTAGGAGATACGATTCCTTCTGATTGGTATGGTGCTTTTGATGTGAGTATTGTTTACGGGATTGATACTGTAGAATTATTTGGGTTGAGTCGAAGAAGATTTCACTTATCCTCTCAATATAGTTTCCAGCCTATGGCTATTATTGAAGGAATAGGCAGTGTTTCAGGTTTTGCAGCATCCTTAATCACAGCTACGATGGGTATATCCGGTCAACTTGAATGCTTTAGTGTAAAGGATTCTGCCTATACATTTTCACCTGAGCCAATATATAGCGGAAGTACATGTTGGCCTTACAGTGCCATTGAAAACAACCTTGTTTACGCGCAAAAAATTATCTCTCCCAACCCCTTCACCACCTCTTTCACCCTCCAACTCTCCTCACCACCCAATACCCAAACTTACTTCCAACTTTACGATGCCCTCGGCAGGCAGGTAAAGCGCGAAGAAATTACTTCAGCCAGCACTACCATCAATCGCAACAACCTGCCTAACGGTGTTTACTTCTGGCAACTACAACAAGCCAACAAAATTGTGGAGAGAGGCAAGGTGGTGATGGACTAAACAAACGCCAGCGTAATCCTCATAGCTTCCAAAATATATTTCGCAGCATCAAAATTTAATTGGGCTGAGCTGATTCCCTTTGCGGCAGCACTGAATCTTTGTTCCGCTAACAGGAAAATTCTATCCGACAACCTAAAGTGTCCGTAAGTTGGACTATTTTCAAGCTATGTTGCGTCATTTCTATGCGGAAATACGTCTGCTGAATGCGGAAACGCGTTAGCGTAATGTGGAAATGCGTTAGCGTAATGCGGAAATACGTCAAATTAATAGAAGATTACGTCTAATTATTAAGGAAACGAGTCCTCTAACTATTATTATGCGTCAAAAAATAATAAATTAGCGTCAATGTAATGTCATTTTGATGCTTCGAAAGAAGGATTCAGAACTTCTGCAGATAAAACGCCTTTAAAAAAAAGTAATCATGGTAAACAGAAACCAAAAAGAAAAGGGTGCAGCCACCACCTGGCAAAAGCCCAATCCGAGTTATGCTTACAAACCGTTCGCTATCGGGGCGGTAATTAAAACCGTAACAAAAGAAAAAAATATTACTCCCGTGGAATTAGAAAGGCGAATGGGCTTTACTCATCGCAACATCTATCGCCTTTTCAAAAGTCGCAGTCAAAATATGGCCATGTTGCTTAAGGCAAGCGAAGCCTTAGGTGAAAATCTTTTGTTACACTATCATCCCAATGTGCCACCGCTGCCTAACCCGCTGCAGGCAGAAAATAAACGCCTGCAAAAAGAACTTGAAGGACTGAAACAACGCCTGAACGAATTGACACCTTTGGTGGATGAAGTAAAAGTGCTGAAGGGTCAACTGGATATTTTGCGCGATGTGATGAAGGGGAGGTGAAGGAAGATGTAAAACAAAAACGCCCTCACATTTCTGCAAGGGCGTTTCATTTATAATTGTCTTCTACTGCTTACGCAAAGAAACTTTGAATCCACTGGATGAATGAAGTTGTTTCGTGACTGTTTACTGCAATCAGCGGAGCAATCGTTAACCCAACCAGAGAAGATAATTTGATAAGGATGTTCATTGAAGGACCCGAAGTATCTTTGAAAGGATCGCCTACTGTATCGCCCACCACTGCTGCTTTGTGCGGTTCGCTTTTCTTGTAGAAGGTTTCTTTCTTTCCGTTCACTTCAATCTCAACCCCTTTCTCGAAAGATTTTTTTGCATTGTCCCATGCACCACCGGCATTGTTCTGGAAGATAGCCCAAAGAACACCGCTTACTGTAACACCCGCCATGTAAGCACCTAATGCTTCAGCACCCATACCCAGACCTACAATGATTGGAGTAACAATAGTAATAACACCCGGAGCAAGCATTTCGCGCAAAGCTGCTTTGGTAGAAATTTCTACGCACTTGCCGTATTCAGGTGTGCCGGTTCCTTCAAGAATACCCGGAATTTCGCGGAACTGTCTGCGCACTTCGTTTACCATATCCATAGCTGCTTTACCAACGCTGTTCATGGCAAGAGCAGAGAACACCACCGGAATCATACCGCCAATAAATAAGGCTGCCAAAACTTTCGCATCGAAAATATTGATACCGTGAATTCCTGTAAGCGTTACATAAGCTGCAAAAAGTGCAAGCGCAGTAAGAGCGGCAGATGCAATTGCAAAACCTTTTCCTACGGCTGCGGTAGTGTTACCTACTGAATCTAACACGTCAGTTTTTTCACGAACCTCTTTAGGCAATTCGCTCATCTCGGCAATACCACCTGCGTTATCTGCTATGGGTCCGAAGGCGTCAACCGCAAGTTGCATAGCAGTGGTTGCCATCATGGCTGATGCTGCAATACCTACACCGTAGAAACCTGCCAGTGCATAAGCACCCCAGATAGCTGCTGCAAAAATGATAACCGGGAAAGCCGTTGAAAGCATTCCGGTTCCAAGACCCGCAATGATGTTAGTAGCTGCACCCGTTGCCGATTTCTGAACGATATCGCGCACCGGTTTGCCACCAAGGCCTGTGTAGTATTCGGTAATCATTGAAATTAAGTAACCCACCACCATACCAATACACACCGCCCAGAAAACATTGAGCGATGAAGTAGTGATTGTGCTGAACTCACCCGCGTTAAACGAGCTCATTAAAATAGTTTCAGGCAACATCAATTTAATAAGAAAGAAAGAAGCGCCCAGAGCTAACAACATAGCAATGTTGTTTCCCCTGTTCAGTGCGCTTTGAACAGTGTCTACACTTGCCTTTGCGTTATCAGAAATACTTACAAAGAAGCTGCCGAGGATAGAAGCAATAATTCCAAAGCCTGCAATAGCTATTGGAAGAAGAATAGGGCCAATGCCGCCAAAGTTGTCGGCAATGCTTCCACCATTATCGCGAATAATATAGTTACCAAGAACCATGGAAGCCAAAACTGTAGCTACATAAGAACCGAACAAATCGGCACCCATACCGGCAACATCACCCACGTTATCACCTACGTTATCGGCAATAGTTGCAGGGTTGCGCGGATCATCTTCAGGAATTCCCGCTTCTACTTTACCAACTAAGTCGGCACCCACGTCAGCGGCTTTCGTATAGATACCGCCACCAACACGTGCAAACAAAGCGATTGATTCAGCACCGAGCGAGAAGCCTGCAAGCACTTCAAGAACTTTAGTCATGCCATCGTAACCACCACCGGCAGCAAAGTTGCCACCCATAAACTGGAAGAAGAAAACGATGAACAAAGAGCTAAGACCAAGAACCGCAAGACCGGCAACACCCAATCCCATTACGGTTCCGCCACGGAACGAAACTTTCAATGCTTTTGCGAGAGAAGTTTTAGCCGCTTGTGTAGTGCGAACGTTTGCTTTGGTTGCTATTCTCATTCCCAGGAAACCTGCAAGAGCAGAGAAGAAACAACCTACCACAAATGCACCTACTATAAGAATGCTGGAGTGAGCCGCAACTTTAGGAACCTGCGAAAGAATACCAAGAGCAGTACCTGCTAATACAACATAGATAGCGAGGATTCTGTACTCAGCCTTTAAGAAGGCCATAGCACCTTCAGCAATGTTTTGAGCTATGCCGCTCATTTTAGCATCACCTGCATCTTGCTTGGTTACCCAGCTTGAAAGAATAGCCATGTAAACCAGCGCTATAACACCGAACAGAGGGAGAATGTAAATCAGATTTTCCATGAGATTTTAATCGTTTTTGTTAAAAGGACGGCAAATATAGAAATAGAGGGGAATTATGGAAGCCCCGCAGGCGACCAAAGCAGGTTCTGTTGCTAACGGTAAATTGCTAATTGCCTATTTGCTCTTCACGTAGCAACCCACTACATGGTCATCTACCATACCTACGGCTTGCATAAAGGCATAGCATATGGTGCTGCCGCGAAATTTAAAACCGCGCTTACCCATGTCTTTACTCATGGCATCCGAAATCGCTGTTCGTGGTTGAATTTCTTTCAGCGATTTCAGTTTATTGTTTAGAGGCTTGCCTCCAACAAAACTCCAAACGTATTTATCAAACGAACCAAACTCTTTCTGTATCTCCATAAAACGTGAAGCGTTATTAATGGCCGCACGTATTTTCAATTGATTACGGATAATACCCGCATCCTGCATCAAGGCTTCATATTTCTTCTCATCATACTTCGCCACTTTCTTTACATCAAAGTTGGAGAACGCCTTACGGAAGTTTTCACGCTTCTTCAAAATGGTCAGCCAGCTCAAACCCGCCTGAAAACTTTCAAGCACCAAAAACTCAAACAATATTTTGTCATCATGCACCGGTCTGCCCCATTCTTCATCATGATAGGTTACATAGATAGGATCACCCAAGCACCAACCGCAACGCACTTTGCCATCGGTAGGGCCGGTGTATTTTTCTTTTGGGAGTTTCTTTGTAATCAAGTCCCCTTTAGGGGATTTAGGGGTTACAGATTTTTTAGCTTGTCCCATAGTTCAGGAAGTTTTTTAATGATAGCTGCCTGCTTTGCAAAAGTTCTTGCTTCCACTGCCGGATAACCGATATATGTTTTGCCGCCCTCCAGGTTATTCGGCACGGCACTAGTTGCCATTACAATGGCATCGTCACCAATTTCAATATTCTTATTCACCGCCACTTTTCCGTAAAGCGTAACCCGGTTTCCTATTTTAGTATTGCCTGCAATACCAACCTGCGCGGCAAGTATGCAATGCTCACCAACCTTTACATCGTGACCAATGTGTACCTGACTATCGAGTTTAGTACCCTTGCCGATAACTGTATCCGATGAAACACCTGCATCAATGGTACAGCCCGAGCCAATCTCTACATCATTGGCAATAACCACTTTGCCTGCGCTGTGCATTTTATCGTAATGTGTTTTTTGCCTTTTGTAATAAAAGGCATCAGAGCCAATGGTAGCGTTTGCATGGATGATGACGTTGTCGCCTATCTCGGTATAAGCATAAATAGTAGCGTTAGGGTGGATGATACAATTGCTGCCAATCTTTACATGTTCCCCCACAAAAGCATTCGGAAAAATGAATGTGCCTTCGCCAATTACTGCCGTTACTCCTATACTTTTTTCATTGCGCAATTGCGGCTTAAATTTCTCGGCCAGGAAATTATAAGCAACAAAGGGATTTTCATTGTAAAGTAAAACCTTGCCTTCTGCGGCTTCTGTCCTTTTATTAATGATGATAAAAGATGCTTTACTGTTCAGTGTAAAGTCGTAATACTTTTCGTGGTCAACAAAAGTAATGTCGCCTTCTTCTACATTATGAATTTCGTTGAGCCCATTTACGAGTGCATCCGCATCACCAGAAATTTCTGAATGGGTCCATGCAGCAATATCCTTTATAGCTACGGGGTGGTTAAATTTCATGTGGTGAATATAAGAGCAGTTGTGAAGAAACTCCACCGGAAATACGCCACAAGCCTTTCTTGAAATAAAGTTTTTGAACTACTTTGAACCCCTCGCTTCCAAAACAACAGCTTCATGCGGCTGCAAAGTAAGGTTGAGTTTATCTCTCAACATTCCGAGGTCGCTGTGTTTCCATATATCGCGCAGATAAACACTGTCCGCGGTTTCAAAGGTTGCTGTGGTAAGCAGGTATGTCTGTTCCCTGTTCGATGAATTAAAAATGGCAATAGCCACCGCTCCATCGCTCAGTGGCTTTCGGTAAACGGATATACCGCCTTTCCTGCTTATCAGTTCTGCCGCCTTGCCCGCTTCATCCTGGTTAATGGCAAGCAATTCACCGTTCATTAATATATCTTTGGTTGCATCGTTCATGTTTCTCAAATCGCAGCTTGCTAACAGCGGGGCATTCATAATGGCCCACAGGCTCATGTGGCTTTGGTATTGTGTGTCGGTCATTCCTTTAAACATGCCGTTACGGCCTGTGGCCTTTCCTTTTCCGTAATTGCCTACAATCAGCATGTCGGGGTCGTTCCAGTGCCCTTGTTTTCCGTATTGCAGAATTTTATTCTGCCGTTTAATAATGCGCATAGTGCTCATCATGAAAGGAATGCCCCCGCGCCAGGTATCGAAGATATCAGGCGTAGTGCGCCAATAATTTCCGCCAACGCTTTCACCCCACTCCCAAGGTTTGAACAAGCCCCAATTGCACATGCTATAAACAATCGAGCGGCCGCTGGTCTTTAAAGCCGTTCCCATTTTTGTGTAGCGGGCAATGGCTTCTTTTTTCTTCCACGGCACAAAACAGAAATCATACTTCAGCAAATCAATACCCCACTCCGCGTAAATTTTTGCATCTATCTCATCATACCCATAACTGCCAAAGCACTTACCACAGGTTTTATCGCCAGCATCGGAGTAGATGCCAAGTTTCAAACCTTTTGAATGAACATAATCGGATAGCCACTTAATGCCATGAGGGAATTTTGCGGGATCGGCAACAGGCCTGCCGTTTGTATCCCGCGATTCGGCATGCCAGTAATCGTCCATATTGATATACTGATATCCGAGGTCTCGCATGCCAGTGCTTACCATGGCATCAGCAATTTCCATCACCAGTTTTTCATCTAGCGTATTTGTAAAAACATTCCAGCTGTTCCAGCCCATAGGGGGAGTCAGACAGAGCTTATCGCCAATTTCAATTTTTAAATCTTCTTCGGCTTTTCCTTTGGCATTGGCGGCAGAAACCTTTACAGTGTAGGAACCTTTTTCCTTCACCACACCGCGAATAATTCCTGTTGAGGCTTCGATACTTAATCCTTTCGGAAGATTTTGTGCAGTGAAGTTGATAGGCCTTTCACCGGTGGCGGGAACCGTAAACAGAAATTCAGTGTTCGGGAGATTGCCGGTAATTTTAGCTCCGTGAAAAACAGGAGAGCCATCGAAGAGGTTAGTTTGCGAAAAGGTATGGGTGGTTATGAATAAGATGAGAGTAAGTGTTGCCAATTTCATGTTTCCCGGCTTTTATTGCCGAATAAAACAAACATAAAATCTAACAAACTTCAATCGTTAATAGCTAATGATAATTCCAAGTTGCGGCTGAAGCACTCCGTTCCTGTTTTCTAAAAATTTTAATTGATAACTGGCTGCATCTGCATAAACCGGTTGATTGTTGGCATCGGTTACCGGTACCAGTGATGGGACATCACGTGTTTTATTAAAGTAAACATTCTGAATATCCAGGTAAACTTCCAGGCTGAACTTTTTGAGATACCATTTTTTGGTAACCCGAATATCCATTTGGTGAAACCAGGGAAGGCGCAGGGTGTTTAGCCGGTTGTAGTCAAAAACTCCCTGAGGATTGGAATTGTAAACAGGAATCAACGATGAGTAAGCGGTGTTGTATGGGG
>JAZKEP010000140.1:0-1638 GCA_040387015.1 Bacteroidota bacterium | reverse complement strand
CAAGCCTATCTCCCAGTTGCGCTTAAATTTTTTGCCGGCAGTAAAGCTGATGATGTGGCGGGTATCCCAGGTGGCGGAAACATAGCGTTGGTTTTTGTCTTCAAACTGGCTCCAGAAAAGTGTGTAAGCCACAATGCCATACCATCCTTTATATAGTTTTTGTTCGTATAAAAATTCTACCCCGTAACTCCGGCCCTTTATTTTGCTTTCCGCAGGAGCATTTCCTACCACACCAAAATCGCCACCGAGGTTTGCCTGTGCAACACTGTCATCCAGCAAAAGTGGTGTATTAAAATATTGTTTGTAAAAACCTTCTACCGAAACTCGGCTGTTGAATTTAGTGCTGTATTCTAAACCGGTAACCACATGCACGCAATGCTGGTAAGTCAACCGGTTTTGGTTCACCAGATTATTGGCGGTATCGCGGTAACCTAAAGCAGTGTAGGTAGGCATTTGGTGATAGTAACCTGTATTGAAATTCCAACGCAGCGCATCAAGAATGTTGTACGATAAACTAAAGCGGGGAGAAGTTTGATAAAACAGATTAGCCATTTTGGTGTTATAGCTATTGCCATCTAACCGTAAACCAAGCGAAAGCATTAAGCGGTTGTTTGCCACACTTCTACTGACCGATGCAAAAGCACCGTATTTGTGTACGAAAAGTTTTGTCAGGTAGTTATATGCAAAGTAGGGTCCCTGAAAATCAGATCGGTTATAGTAATACGCTAATTCGTAACCTATACCTGTATAATACTTCCATCCGTTTTTGCGGGCAATGTATTCCATCCGAAATTTTGTCTCCGATTCAATAGAACTGTAGTTGAGTGTTTTAGCAAGACCACGGTCGTTGTTTAAATATTTCACTGCCTTATTAACCAATTGGCTGCTGCTTACCACCGTTTGCAGGTAGCTGTTCTCAAAGTAGTGAGTGTATTTAAAGCCGTTGGTGTAGCTCCACTGGTTGTTTTCCGGCAATACCCGTAAGGTAAATTGTTGGGCTTCGGTTTTGTTTGCGGTTAAATTCAGTTTAAAAATATCGCAAGCGGTAAGGCTCAAAAATTCAATTTCGTTTTTGGAGTTTATCTTCCACTTTATTTTTACTTGTGCATCATTATAGTTGGGGAAAATGGGAACTTGTATCAGTTTGAAAAACCAGTTGTAGTAAGAAGCCCTTACCGATGCCAGCATAGTCACTTTCTTTGCTTTATCAAGGGGAGATTCCATCGATAAAGCTGCATCGGTAATTCCCAGGGTAAGGGTTCCTCCCCAACGGTCATCGCGCCCATCGCGTAATCGTATATCCATCACAGAACTTAGGGAATTACCCCGGTCAGCCGGAAAGGCGGAAGAATAGAAATTTACTTCTCTGATAAAATCAACATTGATTAAGCCCACCGGCCCGCCAGAGCCGCCCTGAGTAGAGAAGTGGTTGATATTTGGAATTTCAATATCGTCAATATAAAACCGGTTTTCTGCCGGTGAACCGCCACGCACAATTAAATCGTTGCGAAAGGACGAGCTATAGCCAATGCCGGGCAATGCCTGAATAACCCGCGAAATATCACGATTGCCCCCTGGCGAACGTTGAATTTCGTTTACCCCTATAGTGCGAACTGATATTGGACTTTCATCTTTTTT
>JAZKEP010000139.1:11344-12620 GCA_040387015.1 Bacteroidota bacterium | reverse complement strand
ACCATTTTTTCTGATGTAAAACTGCTTAAGCAAGTCGATAAAATCCTTGGGAAAATGTACTCGAAATTTTACACCGACAAAATAAAATGGCTTCACAAGGAGTTACTCGATTATGAGGGAATCAGTCCCAGTCTGTGTGTAAGGCAAGAAACCAACTCGACTACCAATCGTCAAATCCGTTGGTTTTTTGATTATGGAATTGAATTTCAGGAAGACCAAACACACTTTTTCATCCATAAAAGAAAAATGTAAAATGAATCCACCAAAAACAAAAGATAGCACCATAGGCGATTTGTTTGCTTTGTCCCGTACTGAGCAACCCGTTGATGATACAGACAAAATCAACTGGACCCAGGTTGGAATTCAGTTTGGTGCAACCGTTGTGCTGCTGCTCATTTTTTATTTCATGATTACCCACGCATTTGAAAATCATATAGATAGATTAATTGCAGCCCACGTTCCCCCGCCTGAAAAAGCTGCTGAGCAACCCGGTTCAGTTACGGGAGCGGAGTTGCCAAGTATCGAACCACCTGCACCCGAAGTTCGTGAGCTGGATAAAAGCGCTTAGCCATAGCATTGGTTTGCGCACAGATATTATCTTCGTGCAATTCATTATATGAATTGAACACGTGTACCACACACCCAACTTAGCTCAAACATATTTTTCTTTCCATGATCACTTCAGCAATGAAGCCGGATCCGGTTCATTTAATTGTTGCAGGCAATGAATCAAAACCCCGAGCAATTAGCCCGCGATCTTATCGACAAGAAACTTGTTGCCTGTGGTTGGGTTATTCAAAGTTTGAAGCAGGTTAATTTAAATGCGGGTTCCGGTGTTGCGGTAAGAGAATACCTCACCGATGTAGGCCCCGCTGATTATGTATTGTTTGTCGATGGCAAACCCTGTGGGGTGATTGAAGCCAAGCGCGAGGAGGAAGCACACCGCATCAACGTTCACGAAGACCAGACCGAAGGATATGCGAAAGCGAAGCTGAAGCATTTAGATAATAAGCCTCTGCCTTTTGTTTACATCAGCACCGGTGAGGTTACAAAGTTCACCGACTTTACCGACCCCAAGCCAAGGGCGCGGGAGGTATTCAGTTTTCATCGACCCGAAACCTTGCGCGATTGGCTGAAACGCGAAAAGTCGCTTCGCGCACGTCTACAGGATATACCTGCCTTACCAATTGAAGGCTTGCGCGATTGCCAGGTGAATGCCATCAACAATCTCGAAGTATCGCTCAAAGAAAACCGCCCCCGTGCTTTAATACAAATG
>JAZKEP010000139.1:0-11334 GCA_040387015.1 Bacteroidota bacterium | reverse complement strand
TTACCGATTGCTGAAATATGCCAAGGCAAAGCGTGTTTTGTTTTTGGTAGATACCAAAAACCTGGGTGAGCAGGCCGAGCAGGAGTTTATGTCCTTCGTTCCGAATGATGATAACCGGAAATTCACGGAGCTATACAGCGTGCAGCGGTTGAAGAGCAGCTACATTGCCAACGACAGCCAGGTTTGCATCAGCACCATTCAGCGATTGTATTCGGTGCTGAAAGGAACGGAGCTGGAAGAAACTGCCGAAGAAGAAAACCCGAACGAGCGCAAGTGGCAGCCCAAAGAAGTTCCGCCTATTGAATACAATGAAAAGATTCCCATTGAGTTTTTCGATTTCATTGTGATTGACGAATGCCATCGCAGTATTTACAATCTCTGGAAACAGGTGTTGGAATATTTCGATGCGTTTGAAATAGGTTTAACCGCCACGCCCGACAAGCGCACCATTGCCTATTTCGACCAGAACTTAGTGAGCGAGTATAGCCACGAAGATGCGGTGACCGATGGCGTAAATGTGGGCTATGATGTTTTTATCATAGATACCAAAGTAACGCAGCAGGGCGCCACTTTCTGGAAAGGCGAATACGTGGAGCACCGCGAGCGCCTGAGCCGGAAGAAACGCATGGAGCTGCAGGATGAAGACGAAGCCTACACGGCCCAACAGTTAGATAAGGATGTGGTGAACCCCAACCAGATTCGCACCATCATCCGCGAGTTCAGAAACAACCTGCCGAATATTTTTAAAGAGCGCTACGATAAAAACGGGGCGTTTGAAGTGCCCAAAACTTTAATCTTCGCCAAAACCGACAGCCACGCTAACGATATTATTGATATTGTGCGCGAGGAGTTTGCCGAGGGAAATAAATTCTGCAAAAAAATAACTTACAATGCCGAAGACCCCAAAAGCACATTGGCGGAGTTCAGGAACACCTATCACCCGCGCATTGCCGTTACGGTAGATATGATTGCCACCGGCACCGATGTAAAACCTTTGGAGTGCCTGCTGTTTATGCGCGATGTAAAAAGCAAAAACTATTTCGAGCAGATGAAAGGCCGCGGCACGCGCACCATTGATTTAGACAGTCTTCAGAAAGTAACCCCCACTTCCAAATTCACCAAAGACCATTTTGTAATTATAGATGCTATTGGCGTAACCCGCAGTTTAAAAACCGACAGCCGCCCCTTAGAGAAAAAGCCCGGTGTGCCGCTGAAAGATTTATTGCAGGCGGTGGCTGTGGGTGCGCGCGAAGAAGAACTGTTCACCTCGCTCGCCAACCGCCTCACCCGCTTAGACAAACAGATTACCGATAAAGAGAAAAAGCAATTTGAAAAACTCTCGAATGGCAAATCGGTAGCGCAGGTGGTAAAAGAATTACTGAACGCCTATAACCCCGATGTGCTGGAGAATATCGAAACTAAAGTGCGAAACGAAATGGCGGGCGAATCGCCCGATGCCATTCAATCTGCCATCACCAATTCGCATTCCGCAATCCTGAATGAGGCCGCCAAAGTATTTACAGGCGAGCTGAACCAATACATCGAAAACGTGCTCAAGGCACACGAGCAGCGTATTGACCTTACCAACCCCGATGAAGTAATAAAAGCGGGTTGGGATAAGGACAACAAAGACAAAGCAAACGAACTGGTGCGCAGCTTTGCAGGCTGGATGCAGCAACACAAAGATGAACTGCTGGCCCTGCAGATTTTCTACAACCAGCCCTACCGCAGGCGCGAGCTTACTTACACCATGATACGCGAGGTGCTCGAAAAACTGCAGCAGGATAAACCGGCCCTGGCCCCCATGCAGGTGTGGCGCGCTTACGAGGCGTTGGAGCAGTGCAATGGCTCCCCGCGCAACGAGCTTACCGCCATTGTTTCGCTCATCCGCAAAGTTAGCGGGCTCGATACCACGCTTACGGCTTACGATAAAACCGTGGACAAAAACTTTCAGGAATGGGTGTTTAAAAAGCAGGCGGGCGCCACCAAGTTTAACGAGGAACAAATGCAGTGGCTGCGCATGATTAAAGATTATGTGGTAAACAGCTTTCATATTGACAAAGAAGATTTTGACCTGAACCCATTTAACGCCAACGGTGGCCTGGGCAAATTCTATTCGCTTTTTAAAGATGATTACGAAGTGATATTGGAGGAGTTAAATGAAGTTTTGGCAGCCTGATAAAATAGCCGAAAGGCGAATTTAGCGAAGTGCATGGCAACATAATTAGGTTGAAGGCCGACTATTCAAAGTCGTAGGGCAACTTTGCAAAGTCAGAGGCCGACTATTCAAAGTCGAAGCTCAACTTTGCAAAGTCGGAAGCCGACTAAACAAAGTCGGATGGCAACTATGCAAAGTTAAGGGGCGACTATTCAAAGTCGAAGGGCAACTTTTCAAAGTCGGAAGGCAACTTTGCAAAGTTGGAAGGCGATTATTCAAAGTTGAAGGGCAACTATGCAAAGTCGGAGGACGACTATTCAAAGTCGAGAGACAACTATGCAAAGTCAGAGGACGACTATTCAAAGTCGAAGGACAACTTTGCAAAGTCGGAAGGCGACTATTCAAAGTCGGAGGGTAACTTTGCAAAGTCGCATTAAAAGGCAGAAAAACCATCAAAAAACACTAAAAAACGAGCAAACAGCCGAAATGAGCAGGAATTTAGAGTTGCCGAAGCATTGGGAGGTGAAGAAGTTGGGGGAGGTGTGTGATATACAAACAGGAAAGTATGATGCAAACCATGCAAAACCTTCTGGCAAATTTAGATTTTACACGTGTGCCTATGAATACATGTTTTGCGACACAAATAGATTTAAAGGGGAAAGCTTAATTCTACCAGGCAATGGAGCAAATGTTGGAGAAGTCTTTTATTATAACGGAGATTTTGATGCTTACCAAAGGACTTATGTTTTAAATGGAATAAAGACCCTACCAAAATACCTTTACTATCATTTGCTGGGAAATTGGAGAAGGAAAAATCAGGATAAACAGTTTGGTTCTGCAACCAACTACATCCGAATGGCAAACTTTACGGATTATCTCGTCCCCATACCTCCTCTTCCCGAACAAGTCGCCATCGTCTCCAAAATAGAAGAACTGCTAAGCGATTTAGACAACGGCAAACAACAACTGCTAACCGCCCAACAGCAGCTAAAGGTTTACAGGCAAAGTTTGTTGAAAGCAGCGTTTGAGGGTAAGTTGACGGAGGATTGGAGGAGGTTAGAGGTTCGACTCCCTTCAGGAGCACAAAAGGACAAAACTAAACCTAAAGTGCTTGGCTCACGGGTTCGAATCCCATCGAAATCACATACTGAAGAACTTATGGCAGCAGAACCGGAAGTGGAGTATGTACCGAAGGGTTCGATTCCCACCTTCGGTACCGAACCCATGAAAGGAGTGCCCGAAGGGAGATTCGAACTCTCACAGCCTCAATTGCCTGAGGGATGGAAGTGGGAGAAGTTGGGTGAGGTAATAGAAAAAATTGAGGCAGGGAAAAGTTTTAAGTGTGACGAAAGGAAGCCCCAATTAAATGAAGTGGGGGTTTTAAAGGTAAGTGCGGTTACTTGGCAAGTATTTGATGAAAATGAAAGCAAAACTGTAATTGGGAAGGACCGAATCAATAAAAATTACTTTGTGAAAAAGCATGATTTCCTTTTTAGTAGAGCTAATACTCTTGATTTAATTGGAGCAGTTGTTTTAGTCAATTCTATCGAACGTAAATTGATGTTAAGCGATAAGACATTAAGGTTTGAATTTACTTCTGATGTTTTGAAACCTTATATCCTGTATTATTTAAGGAGTAGGAAAGGACGAAGAGAAATCCAAAGATTATCATCAGGAAATCAGGTCTCAATGAGAAATATAGGCCAAGCAAGAATCAAAGAGATTGAGTTTCCCCTTCCTTCTCTTAAAGAACAACAAGCCATAGTAGAAGAATTAGAAAGCAAACTAACAGTATGCGATAAAATAGAAGAAACCATTAGCAACAGTTTGCAACAGGCAGAAACATTAAAGCAGAGTATTTTGAAGAAGGCGTTTGAGGGCAGGTTAGTTTAAACCAAAATCACACAAATATGAAAAAATCAATTCTCCTTAGTTTTGTAGTTCTTGCTTTCCTCACTGCCGTTTCTCAAACCAGGCAAAGGCAGGTTTGTCTAAGCAGCCTGCAAAGAACACATTTAGCGCAGAACACAAATGTGGTGCGGGTATACTTCGATAAATGGGGCAATCTATATCCCGATCCAGCCATAGGTATTCCCTACAAAGATTTTTTTGACCCTTATAAAACTTTAAATACATTCAAGCATTCCGCGGATTGTGGCAACCTGGAAAGATTCTATTTAATTCAAAAGGATCAGTTAGATGGGCTGGTCAAGCATTACGAGCTACAGACTATACCTGCAAACGACACTCAAAAGTTCTATGCGGTACAATCGATTATTGTTAAACGCTATGTCGATTCTTTGTCGCGCCTGTTAAATGCAGGTGGTGATAAAACACTGGTGGTTCTTATTCATGGTTTCAATGACCCTGACCCCACAGGAGAGTTTCAGCAAATGCGGGCAAAGCTTAAATCACTTAATATTGATAAAGGCCAAACCGTGTATTTGGAAGTATATTGGGACGGCCTCACCGCTAATCAAGGTTTCCCTCCCGCCTCGGGAATTTGGGGACGGGCCCAACGCAATTCGGCTTACGTCAGTTTAGGAGTAAGAGATATTTTACAACGGCTACCGTATGATACTAAAATCAGGATCATCACACATAGCCTTGGTGCAAGTGTTGGAACGGGTGCCTTGTTTAATACAGTCAGCAAATGGAATAAAAAAGATGCTGATATGATTACGTATAAAAAGAAGAGCAATAAACATTGGGACTATCGAGATTCAGTAAGGAACATACCTGCACCTTCTCAAGCCGACATCCGCCTTGGTATGCTTGCCCCGGCCATTCCGGGTGGCAGCACATTCAAGGATTTTGCTAATCGCGGTGCAACTACAGTGACTGCAGCGAATAATACGATTACAAGGGTCATAGTCGGCTTTAACAGGAATGATTATGCTGTTACCAAAAGAGTTGGTAACTCCGACTATCTGGCTTCCAAAGCAGGCTCAACTACTTTGGGCTGTAATCTTGAAATTGATGGTATAAGTGAAATACAGCGTTCCAAAAGCGTTCTCAGTGGATTAGGGTTTGAGGGGATAGTGGATGAAATAAATTTCACAGAGTGTCCCAAAGGGAAGCGTGAAGAACATGGACTGTATTTTTATCTGCTGAACAAGAAGGTAGATGAGTTTTTAGGGAAGGTGTTTAATTAGTGGCGGATTTAGAAAGAGAGTGGGGAATGTAGAAGTAACAACTTTAATAAGTATTTCAACAGCAATTGAAAAATGAGCAACAATACATCAAGCATAGTTTCCAAAGTCTGGTCTTTTTGTAACCCGCTGCGCGATGTTGGCGTTGGCTATGGCGATTACTTAGAGCAGCTTACCTACCTGCTGTTTTTAAAAATGGCAGATGAATACAGCAAGCCACCTTACAGCCGCAAGCTAAACATACCCAATGCATACAACTGGGAGAGCCTTACCGCCATAAAAGGAGCGGAGCTGGAGTTACATTACTCCACTTTGCTGCGGGAGCTAAGTACCCAACGAGGCATACTAGGGCAGATATTTACCAAGAGCCAGAACAAAATACAGGACCCTGCCATGCTGGCCAAGGTAATTGATATGATTAACAGCGAAAACTGGCTGGTGATGGGTGCCGATGTAAAGGGAGATATCTACGAAGGGCTGTTAGAGAAAAATGCCGAGGATGTAAAGAGCGGTGCAGGACAATACTTTACACCGCGCCCTTTAATACGCGCCATGGTAGAGTGCATACAGCCCCAACCCATGAAGACCATTGCCGACCCTGCGTGTGGCACCGGAGGTTTCTTCTTAGCGGCATACGATTATCTGGTAGCCAATCACAAGCTGGATAAAAGCCAGAATAAGTTTTTGAAGGGCCATACCTTTTTCGGTAACGAAATTGTGGCGGGCACCCGCAGGCTGGCTTTAATGAATTTGTTCCTGCACAACATTGGCGATATAGATGGCGATAATTTTATTTCTCCTGCCGATGCACTGATTGCGGCCTCGCCAATTACTTACGATTATGTATTGGCGAATCCGCCCTTCGGCAAAAAGAGTTCCCAAACCTTTACCAACGAAGAAGGCGAACTTGAAAAAGATGAACTCACTTACAACCGCCAGGACTTTTGGGCCACCACCAGCAACAAGCAGTTGAACTTTGTGCAGCACATCCGCTCCATGCTCAAAACCACGGGCATTGCTGCGGTTGTTGTGCCCGATAATGTTTTGTTTGAGGGCGGTGCCGGAGAAACCGTGCGTAAGAAGTTGTTGGAAACCACCGATCTGCATACCATACTCCGTTTGCCTACGGGTATCTTCTACGCTAACGGGGTTAAGGCCAACGTTATTTTCTTCGATAACAAACCCGCCAATAAAAACCCCTGGACGAAAGAAGTGTGGGTGTATGATTACCGTACAAATGTTCATCACACCTTAAAGAAGAATCCTTTAAAGGTAGATGACCTGAAGGATTTTATTGCCAGCTATAATCCAAACAACCGCAACAAGCGCAAGGAACTGTACAATGCTGAAACCAATCCGGAAGGCAGATGGAGAAAGTTTACGTACGATGAAATAATAGCCCGCGATAAAACCAGTCTGGATATTTCGTGGCTAAAAGATAAATCATTAGCCGACCTCGATAACCTCCCGGACCCTGATGTATTAGCGGCTGACATTATTGAGAACTTAGAAGCAGGTCTGGCGAGTTTCAGAGAGATAATGGTGACGTTGAATGGAAAGTGATGATATAGGAAGTCAGGAAGTAAGCAATTGAAGAACGGATAAAAAATGTCAATCAAGTCCAATCAATCGGAGTTGATTGCAATTGATTGCAATGGATAGGAATTGATTAGGGTTCATTGCGATTGATTGGTAACAACAGGTAAATTTGTAGAGATTAAATGGTAATACAGGATATATGAATAACTATAACTTGCATTAGAACGCTACTTATATTTTTACTTCTACCGACAAAAATTACCGGGATGAAAATTGAATCAGCAAATCCTTTGAAACGTGATATAGATGCTGAATCTCAGATGGAGATTACAACTTTTGAAATCTTTGATTCACAAACAGGGATGGTAACCAATCATGTCATTAAGCAAAATGACAAACCCATTGGTTGGGCAAGAAGCAGGAAACTTGTCTTGCATTTGAATGCTTTGTGGGTAAAGGAACGCATCTTTCATGAAGCTGATATATATCCTGTTAGCAACTAAGGTAGAGGAAATTAAGATGCGGTTAGGATTGCCGGAACACCTGTATCAGATGGACCGAAAATAGCTGGGTCAGAGAAATTGGGCGTATGTGAAGCCTGAATCAAGCAAGACAGTTTCTGACCATTTACTTAGCATAGTTCGGCACAACCTGCGATAAACTATATCGGGTTTAGTATAAGTCACCGAGATTTAGTTTTAATGGAAATTCAGCTTTTTGCTGAGATTATCCATATCCACTTCAAGTTTTTTATCCAGTAGTTTGGCATAATGCTGTGTGGTAGTAATGTGCTTATGGCCAAGCATAGATGAAACACTTTCTATCGGGACTCCATTGTTAAGTGTTATAGTAGTTGCAAAGGTATGTCTCGCAATGTGGAAGGTGAGCGACTTTTTAATTTCAGCGAGTTTCGCAAGTTCTTTCAAATGCTCGTTTAGCTTTTGATTGGTGATTACCCGGAATATTTTTTCATCAGCGTCCATCCTTTCAAAATCCGGACAATGCTTTTTTATCAAATTCAAGGGAAATTCTAACAAAGGGATGTTGCTTTTGACATTCGTTTTTTGCCGCCTTGTGCGTATCCAGAATCTACCGTTTTCAAATTGAATATGACGTACGCTAAGGTTTTTAAGATCAATGTATGCAAGCCCGGTAAAACAGCAGAATAGAAACAAGTCCTTGGCATTATCCAAACCACGAAGTGGCATATCCAGCTTAAGCAGTGATTCAATTTCTCTTTCTGATAAATAGTCCCTTACCACTTCTTCCAATCGAATCTTGAATTTCTGAAAAGGATCTTTATCGGTATATCCATGTGCAATGGCCGATTTGTAGATGGTCTTGAAGGTTTGAATATGTTTCATAGCGGAATTGTGACCGCACTTACCTTCTGTCTTTAAGTATAGTTCGAAGTCTTCAACAAACTGGAGATTGATTTGACTGAATTTTACGTCTTCCTTATTGTAGTATTTTTCTAAATAGATACCTAAATGGTTTTTACATCGCCCGTATTTTTAAATAGTTGCTTTTGCATTATTGCGGCCAGCAAATGCTTTTTTTCGTTCTGTGATTCGCTTAAATAAGGACATGACGGTTGGTTCGAATGAGGTATTTCCTTTTTCGCTGCCTGTTATTTTCTTGCGGATAAGATGAACATCATGAGTCATTCCCCTCTGCACATGTTGCTGATAAATATCCATCGCCAGCTGACGGTATTTATTGGTTAGGTTGAGAACGTAACCTTTATCAGGATGCTTTTTTAATGATTGGTTTTTTTCATCCCAATCGTCCTTATATAATCTATACTTTAAAGAGATGTCTGTCCTGTTTCCGCCTATGCCTAAACGCATATAAAGAGTTGACTCCGTGGATTCACGCTCGGCTAACTTAGGGTAAAAATGAATTTTTAAGGGTTGTAATTCCATTTTAGGTTGTTTTCGTTTGCAAATGTCGCAAGCTGAAAGCAAGGATGGTAGCGCATTACAGCGCAATCTGACGGAAAATAACGAACCTGTAAAAAGCCTCTGGGGGTTCGAATACAGACGCTCGATTTACGATCGGAATAGGTGCGTTTCGTTGCGTTTTTCTGCGTTTTTGGAAGAAGTCCAAAAATGAAAAAACCCGCCAGAACTCAATACTGGCGGGCTTTTGCGCTATATTGCGCTTTTTTGCAATATAACTTCAGCGGAGAGAGAGGGATTCGAACCCACGGTAGGCTCATCACCTACGGCTGTTTTCAAGACAGCTGCAATCAACCGCTCTGCCATCTCTCCGTAGGCAAAAATAGGAAACCACCCTGCATTGTAAAGCGTAATGAGAAAATAATTCGAAAAATTTTCAGTCTATAGTCTTTAGGATAACTATTCGGTATCTTTTATTTCAAGTTCCCTATGGCGTAAAGTGCGGTTGTAAAAAATACTGGCATTTATTTCATAACCAATCAACATCACAAAGGCGTTTATATTCAGCCAAATCATAAGCAACATAATGGTTCCTATCGAGCCGAAGATCACATTCAGCCGGTTAAAATTGTTTACCCAATAAGAAAAGCAGATTGAAACTACAATAGATAGAACCGTAGCCACTGTTGCTCCCGTTGAAATAAATTTGTATTTCTTTTTGGTGGCGGGTCCGTAGTAATAAATAAGAGAGATAGACAAGAAGAACATTAGGCCAATAAGGAGATAGCGCACAACATTCAACAGCAAATGGGTGAAAGTGTTTTGAATGTTCAGGGCATCAAAAATGAGGGCAAGCAAATCGCGCCCTGTAATAATAAGCCCAAAAGAAAAGAGGAACAGGAAAAGAAGGAGTACTGTAATTTGCAAAGCGACCATGCGGCTTTGAAGTGCGTTTCTTTTTTTATAATGATCATACGATTTATCAAACGAACTCATCATTGCCATTACACCATTCGATGTAAGAAACAACACCAAAAAGATGGATCCCGTAAGTAGCCCTCCGCGTTTATGTTTTGCCAAATCCGTTAGAAGCGGTTCGGTAAAAGATTGAATAAACGCGTAGGTTTCTTTGTTCGGCAGTACCTCTTTCAAAAAGGTCATAATGGTAGTATCTAAATCTCTTAAATAAGGCAAATATGGAATCAGCGAGAAGATAAATGTAATTGCAGGGAAAAAAGCCAGAAAGAAACTAAACGCAATAGCCTGGCTTCGAATGGGCAGCGAGTTGGCCCTTATTTCAGCAATAAAAAATTTATAAACATCATAAACCGGAATGCCGTCAAACCCCGGAAGCGTAAACGTTGTAATTCGATCCGATAGCCGGATTAAAAACGGATATCCTTCAAGTAATTTCCCCCAAATTTCTTTCATCACAGTGTAGTTACACTCAAAAATAAAATTAAAAGTAGGGTTTCAGCTTTTCGAGAAGAAGGGCAGGAGCGCTTGTAATGCGCTTAGTAAGCATGTCGATAAAGATAAGTTGGGTTTCCCCTTCGTTGATGAGTACATCTTTGTTGTTCCTTATCTCATATTTAAAAACGATGAGGCGATTGGGTAACTCAGGTATGATAGTTTTTACAGTGAGCCATTCATCATAATAGGCGGGCTGAATGTATTTAATGTTCATTCTTGTAATAGGCATCATGGTGCCGGAATCTTCTAATTGCTTATAGCTGATACCCAAAGAACGGATGGCCTCTGCCCGTGCCTGTTCATAATAATGGCCGTAGTTACCATAGTAAACGTAGCCCATTTGGTCAGTATCGCCATAAAATACTCTCAGTTGGTGGGTATAAGTGAACATACTTTGGAAGTTTATATGGGTGTTGACTTAACAGGTTACTAATGCACGTTTAGTTTATCTAATGTTCGCCTGTAACGGGCTGCTACATTCATTTGCTCTTCGTAAGTTTTCGAGAAAATGGAATAACCACTCATGTCCGGGTTAGCGCAGAAATACAAATAGCTATGTTCTTCATAATTTAAAACAGCATCAATAGATTTTTTGCGGGGCATGCAGATAGGACCAGGAGGAAGTCCTGCATACTTATATGTATTATATGGGGAATCAAATTCTTTATGAGTTGAGTTTACTCTTTTAGCATCAAAATCTCTACGGGCAAAAACCAAGGTAGGGTCAGCTTGCAAAGGCATCCCTATTCTCAATCGGTTAAGATATACCCCGGCAACAGTAGGCAACTCCTTGTCGCGGATTACTTCTTTCTCTACTATGGAAGCAAGCGTAGTAATTTCGGTAGCAGTCATCTTCAGCGCTTTTGCTTTTGTTTTTCGCTCATCATTCCAAAAAAAATTATAAGCAGTATTCATTTTGTCTTCAAATTTCTCAAAAGGTATATTCCAGTAAAACTCATAATTGTCAACAACGAAACGCGAAAGAATTTGATTGGTATCTAGACCATATTTTTTGCAAAACTTTTGGTCATTTAGCTTTACTCGCAATTCATTCGAATCCAGTTCAAGGGTTCTTCCTATTAGCCCCGAGAATTCTTCTTTAGTTCGTATG
>JAZKEP010000138.1:0-7479 GCA_040387015.1 Bacteroidota bacterium | reverse complement strand
CAGCTTCGGCTTCAACTACAGTCAATCAAAGTGCCGGTGTTCCCAATGTAAGCATCGCTCCGCCTGCTGATCTGACCTGCACCGTAACAAGTGTAACACTGACTGCTTCTTCTACAACTGCCGGTGTTACGTATAACTGGGGTGGCGGTATAACAACTGCAACCAATACGGTCTCTTCTGCGGGAACTTATTCAGTGACTGTTACCGATCCGGTGAATAACTGCTCAGCTGTTGCTAGCACTACCGTGAATAGCATATCCAGTTTATCTATATCGACAACTTCTGTAAACGTATTGTGTAATGGTGCTGCTACCGGTTCGATTAATATTACACCTAACGGGGGAAGTCTTCCCTACGATTTTATTTGGGATGATGGACCAACTTCTGAAGACAGAATCAATCTCTCAGCAGGAATTTATTCGGTGACTGCCAGTGATAATAACTCTTGTTCTGCTATGGCAACTGTAACTATTACAGAGCCTCCGGCTTTCAGTGTTTCTGCCATCCGGACCAACGTTTCCTGCAACGGAGGAAATGCCGGCACCATTGTTATTTCTCCATCTGGAGGAACGACTCCTTACACGTATATGTGGAACGACAGCACTACCACACAAAACAGAAATTTCTTATCGGCAGGAACTTACTCGCTGACTGTCAACGATCAAAATAATTGCACCTTCTCTATCACCACCCAGATTACTCAGCCTGCCGTGATGAGTGTGGTGGAAACCCATACTGCTGTTTTGTGTAATGGCGCGAACAACGGCTCTATCAGTCTCACTACCACCGGAGGAACTTCACCTTATACTTATCTGTGGAACGATAGTGTGGTAACAGAAGATAGAACCGCTCTGGCCGCAGGAATGTATTCGGTAACCATAGCGGATAATAACTCCTGCCCGACATTCTTAACCGTTACTATTTCAGAACCGCCTATACTTATCGTATCAGAAACACATACCGATGTTTCGTGCAACGGTATCAGCAGCGGCTCTATAAACATTGCCGCATCAGGCGGAACCGCTCCGCTTATTTATACCTGGAATGATGGATTGTTTCCTCCTGTAAGAACCGGTATACCGGCAGGAAATTACTCGGTGACGGTGAGTGACAATAACTCCTGTTCTTCATCCGTTTCAGTTATCATTACTGAACCCGCTCCTCTGGCAGTCGCTGAAACTCATATCAATATTCTGTGTAATGGAACAAATGCCGGCTCTATCAATGTTACTGCATCAGGTGGAACGGCTCCGCTGATTTACACCTGGAATGACGGACTATTCCCACCTGTTAGAACCGGTCTTGCAGCAGGAAATTATTCCGTAGTTATCAGTGACAATAACAGTTGTTCCGCCTCGCTGAATATTTCAATCACTGAACCACCTGCATTAGTGGTTACTGAAACGCATGTAAATGTAGCCTGCAGCGGTGGAACTGGAAGCATTGATGTTACTTCCAGTGGTGGGGTGGCTCCGCGCACCTACTTATGGAATGACGGTATCACAACCGAAGACAGAAGCAGCCTGGCTCCCGCTGGTTATTCTGTTACAATATCTGATAATAATGCCTGTTCTTCTTCTATGACTATTGTCATTGGAAGCAATGCCGGAATCTCAGTTACCGAAACCCATATAAATGTTTCCTGCTTCGGTGGAAATAATGCGGCTATCACCACAACGGTTACAGGAGGTGTTTCGCCTTATACTTATTTGTGGAATGATTTAACTCCTAATGCGAACAGAACAAATATTACGGCCGGTTTATATACTCTTTCTGTTACTGACAGCAACTCCTGTGTAGAGGTAATAAACGTAACCATTACACAGCCGCCTGCCATCGTTATTAGCGAAACACATAACAATGTTTTGTGTAATGGCGACAATACCGGTTCAATAACCATAACAGCCACCGGAGGAACTGCTCCGCTGGTCTATACCTGGAATGATGGTGTCTTCCCTCCTGTGAGAAGTAATATAGCTGTCGGAGTTTACTCCGTAACCGTAAGCGATAACAATAGCTGCTCTTCTTCATTAAGTATTGCTATTACTCAACCGGCTGCTATTGTTATAGTTGAAACACACACTAATATTTTATGCAACGGACAAAACACGGGGGCTATTAATATTACTGTGAATGGTGGTGCAGCTCCTTATGCTTTTACGTGGAACGATGGGCCTACTATTCAGAACAGAATCAACCTGAGCGATGGAAATTATTCAGTTACTGTTCGCGATAGTAATTCCTGCTCCGTTTCAACCAGTGTGATCATCACAGAACCGGCACCTGTCGCGTTGACCGAAACACACGTGAACGTAAATTGCTTTGGAGGAAGTGATGGTTCAATTGACATAACTGTTACGGGTGGAGTAACGCCTTACACATTTGCCTGGACCCCTGCAGCAGCCACTGAAGATCGTTTGAACATTACTGCCGGAACTTATTCTGTAACTGTGAGTGATAACAATTCCTGTTCAGCTTCCGTTGGAGGAATTGTGATTACACAGCCTGCTACTGCCATATCTGTCAGCGAAACACACGTGAATGTAAGTTGCAATAGCTACAGCGATGGTGCTATTACTATTGCCGCTACAGGCGGAACGCCTGCTTACAGTTATGTATGGAGCGATGGTCCTGTTTCGCAAAATAGAACCAATCTCGCAGCTGGAAATTATTCGGTGACCGTGAATGACAGTCGCTCCTGCCCTGCTTCCATCAGCATTATTATTACACAGCCTGCCGGTATGGTGTTGGGCACTTCCGTGCTGAATCCAACCTGTGAATCAAATTCCGATGACGGAAACATTTTGCTGGCTGTTTCGGGTGGTGCCTCTCCTTATCAATTTAGCTGGTCGAACGGAGCAGCCTCAGAAGATTTGTTGAATATTGGTCCAGGAAATTATTCGGTAACTGTAAGCGATGCCAATACCTGCAGCACCAGCGCTGCTTTCACAATGGCTTACCAATATAACTTCACTGTAGATGCCAGCCCTTCGGTGACTATAAATTACGGTGAAAGCACTACCCTCAGTTATACCTTAACCGGCAATGCAGGGAATTATACCAGCGTTTGGAGCCCTTCAGCTACGCTTTCCTGCCCCGATTGCGTAAGCCCGGATGCAACGCCTAACGCTACCACTACTTACCAGATATATGTCATCAACGAGGCCGGCTGTAAAGCTTTTGACAACGTAACCGTTTTTGTGGAAATTGATCATACTGTCTTTATTCCGAATGTGTTTACACCTAACGGAGATGGCAATAATGATGTCTTTGAAATCTACGGCAAACTTAAATCGCTCGCCTTCCTCGAAGTGCAGGTATTTAACCGTTGGGGCGAAAAAGTTTTCGAAAGCAATAACCTTAACTTTAAATGGGACGGAACTTATAAAGAAGTAATGCAAAATCCCGGTGTATATATTTGGCAAGTTAAATTAGGTTTTTCTGATGGTGTCCAGGAGGAAATTAGAAAAGGAAGCGTAACAATCGTTAGGTAGAAATTTCTAAATCCCTAATTTCGAAAAAAAATACCTTCTTCGCTAAGGCCCATTTAAAACAACCCGATAACTTATATCTATGAAAGAGAAACTACTTGAAGCTTTTCGTAACTGGAATCCAGAAATAACTGTAACTGTAAAAATTAAGTTTGTAAAAAAGGGAACAAATACTGCCCTTACAGGTCAACAATATATCGTGAGACTGTATGATAAGGATATTTTCACAGATGACGATTATCTCGGACACAGCGGGCTAAACGATAATGGAGAAGCCCATATACATTTTTTCCCTTCAGATATTTTCAATAGTGATTTGGGATTTGAAACTTTACCCGATTTATACGTATTGCTTTTTGACGGGGATATTGTCCATTATCAAAGCAAAGTATGGGACAATGTTGATTTCGAAAAGCTTGCTTTGCTTGACATCAAAGAAGGCGAGGTAATTAATTTCGGGACTTTCCTGATTGATTAGATCATAAGACCTTAGTTACTTAACTCTATCTATTACTAAAAATTCAAAATCGTATAGGTGCTTCTCATCTGCTGAATGTTTCTCGTTGCTTTTAACATTCCATTCATCAGCAATTAATTCAGGGAAAAAAGTATCCGCATCTAAAAAAGTATGCCTTACTTTAGTAAGATATATTCTATCTGTCTTAGCAAGCAAATATTTGTATATCTCTCCACCTCCCAAAACCATCAATTCGTCCTCTCCGTTGTCTTTTGCATATTGAACTCCTTCCTCTGCAGTGGACACAACCTTACATCCCTCTGCTATAAAATCCTTCTGACGCGTTACAATAATATTGACTCTCCCTCTTAACGGCCGGTATTTTTCGGGAATGCTTTCGAATGATTTTCTGCCCATTAGAACATGATGTCCATAGGTCACTGCTTTAAAATACTCCATATCTTTAGGCAAGTGCCAAAGTAAACCTTTGTCCTTACCTATGGCATTATTATCTGACACCGCTACGACACTTGACATTCTCATGGTTCAAAACTAAAATAATAAGATGCATTGTTCAATAGGATTGAAGGATATATTTGGGTTCAAGTAGAAAAAATATTATTGCTTGCACAGCAGATTTTGTGTCAATGGAATTTAACTTAGATTAGAAGTATGGAAATGCCCCCTGTGATAGATATTGAAAATGAAAAGAAAACGATACTAAAAGAATATCGAAGCTTACTGCGCTCGCTTCGAAAGAATGTTTCTGCCCAAGAAAAAAAGATGGTTCGTAAAGCGTTTGAGCTGGCTATGGAAAGCCATAAGGACATGCGCAGAAAGAGCGGTGAGCCTTATGTATTGCACCCAATAGCGGTTGCAAAGGTGGTAAGTGAAGAAATGGGGTTGGATGCCACATCAGTAATATGTGCCTTACTGCATGATACGGTTGAAGATACAGAAGTTACATTGGAAGAGATTGAAAGAACCTTTAATCACGAGATTGCAAGAATAGTAGATGGGCTCACCAAAATCTCTGGAGTTTTTGATTTAAACTCTTCCATACAGGCCGAAAATTTCAGAAAACTTCTCCTAACTCTCAATGACGACATCAGGGTTATTCTAATAAAGCTGGCTGACCGACTTCATAATATGCGCACGCTGGATTCGCTCAAGCGTGAAAAACAACTGAAGATAGCAAGTGAAACGATGTTTTTGTATGCTCCATTATCACACCGTATGGGTTTGTATGCAATGAAAACGGAATTGGAAGATCTTTCGCTTAAATACACAGAGCCTAATTTATATCGCGATATTGCCACTAAACTACAAGAAAAGAAACGAGAACGATCGAAATTTGTCAGCGATTTTATCAAGCCCCTGAAGGAGGAATTAGAGAGACGTGGATTTGCTTTCGAAATTTATGGAAGGCCCAAATCTATTTACTCAATTTTTAATAAGATTAAATACAAAGGAGTGCCTTTTGAAGAGATATATGATCTGTTTGCCATACGAATTATTCTTAAATCGGAACATGATAAAGAAAAGAGTGATTGCTGGGGAGTTTATTCTGCCATTACAGATATTTACCATCCCAACCCCGATCGCTTGCGCGATTGGTTAAGTAACCCTAAAACAAATGGCTACGAAGCTTTACATACTACGGTAATGAGTTCTACCGGTAAATGGGTAGAGATTCAGATACGTACTGAGCGAATGCATGAAATTGCTGAAAAAGGTTTTGCGGCCCACTGGAAATACAAGGAAGGTTCGGCAGACAATGTACTGGATGAATGGCTGGAGAAAATTCGCGGTGTATTGAGTAATGCTGACAATTCTGCTCTGGATGTTGTAAATGATTTTAAACATGAATTATTCAGCGAGGAAATTTTTGTTTTTACTCCTAAAGGTGATTTAAAAAGATTACGTAAGGGAGCAACAGCCCTTGATTTTGCTTTTGAAATTCATAGCGGTGTTGGAAAAAAATGTATTGGCGCAAAGGTTAATAATAAACTTGTCCCCCTAAGTCATGTAATGAAAAATGGCGACCAGGTAGAGATACTTACTTCCAATAAACAAACACCAAACGAAGATTGGTTGAATTTTGTAGTAACTGCCAAAGCTCGTTCAGTAATCAAACAGTCTTTAAAAGAAGATAAAAAGAAATCTGCTGCAGAGGGTAAAGAAACACTTGAAAGAAAACTGAAACAATTGAAAATTGATTCCAGTGAAGCAAATGTTCTATTGTTGATGAACTTCTATAAAGTAATTTCTCCGCTAGACTTATATTTCAATATAGCCAGTAAAAAAATTGACCTTAGTGAGTTGAGTAAAGTTGATGTAATTGGCGGAAAGATAAAATTACCCAAACCCGCTAATTTACAGAATTCGGAAAATATTGACGAGGCTGTCAAGCAGACTTTGCAGAAAAATGCGGAGTTGCTCATTATGGGGGAGAGTTCTGACAAGATTGATTACAAATTTGCCCCTTGTTGTAATCCCATACCTGGAGATGATGTGTTCGGCTTTTTAACAATTCAGGACGGGATTAAAATTCATAGAACCAATTGCCCTAATGCGGTTCAGCTAATGAGTAAGTATGCTTACCGCATTGTTAAAACTAGATGGACTAAAGAACATGAAATTGCTTTTCTAACCGGAATTAAGCTTACAGGTATAGATGACGTAGGGTTAGTTAACAAAATTACAAACGTCATTACCGGTCAGATGAACTTGAATATGCGTTCGCTTTCCTTTGAAAGTACAGATGGCGTTTTTGAAGGTAAAATAATGGTTTACGTTCACGATACAACTGAGCTTGAGGATCTTACCAGTCGCCTTAATGAATTGGAAGGCATATTAGATGTAAGCAGATTTGACTCAGAAGATGAAAAAAAATAGGCGAATTTTTCGGTATTCCGTCCTATTATTTCAAACATCATTAATAGTTTGCTAATTGGCTAATTGAATTTATTTTCGTGCGTGAATCCAAATCATACAGAGCTTATTGCGGAGATAAAGAACATTTTCTCCGCCTATTTAGAAAGAAAAGAACTCCGAAAGACCAATGAACGGTTTATTATTCTTGAAGAAATCTACTCTCGTAATGACCATTTCGAAGCTGATTCCTTGTTCAATGATTTAAAAAGTCAAAAATTTAACATTAGCCGAGCCACTGTATATAACACTCTTGATTTATTAGTTTCCTGCGATTTAGTTAAGAAACACCAATTTGGTAAAAACCTCGCACAGTACGAAAAAAGTTATGGTTATAAACAACATGACCATATCATTTGTGTAGATTGTAAAAAAGTTGTTGAATTTTGCGATCCTAGAATTCAGAACATAAAAACTATGATGGGCGATTTACTTAATTTCAAGATTACGCATCATTCACTAAATATGTACGGGATTTGTGGAAGTTGCCAAAAGAAAAGAGAAATCTCAGCGGTTTCCAAACCCAAAATTGAAAAACAAACGCTTTAAAATAATAAAACATGAAGAACGAAATCAAAGAAGGAGTATTGGTAATTT
>JAZKEP010000137.1:20938-24281 GCA_040387015.1 Bacteroidota bacterium | reverse complement strand
GGAGGTTTCCCGACCCTATTCGTAATTTTACGAATGCCATCGGGAGGTTTCCCGACCCTATTCGTAACTTTACGAATGCCATCGGGAGGTTTCCCGACCCTGTTCGTAATTTTACGAATGCCATCGGGAGGTTTCCCGACCCTATTCGTAATTTTACGAATGCCATCGGGAGGTTTCCCGAGCCTATTCGTAATTTTACGAATGCTATCGGGAGGTTTCCCGCCCCTATTCGTAATTTTACGAATGCCATCGGGAGGCTTCCCGCCCCTGTTCGTAATTTTACGAATGCTATCGGGAGGTTTCCCGAGCCTATTCGTAATTTTACGAATGCCATCGGGAGCTTTCCCGCCCCTATTCGTAATTTTACGAATGCCATTGGAGGGTTTTTTCATCAGGATACAGTTTTAAAGTTAATGGAGGCTTTCGTCTAAATATCTTAATTCAACAACAGCGGAAATTCGCCAATTCCTTTTCCCTTATCCCAAATACTGCTACATTTGCGCCCGCTTAGCGGGTAACAAAATGCTTCGCTCGGCATATACAATTAACTATAACTCTTAAACATTAACTTTTCAAAACCATGGCATTTGATATTGAAATGATAAAGAAGGTTTACGCTGAACTACCTTCTAAAATTGCAGCAGCCCGCAAAGTATTGAACCGTCCTTTGACTCTTACCGAAAAGATTCTCTACTCGCACCTCCACGGTACACAGAATCTGGAAGATTTCCAAAGAGGCAAATCGTATGTTGATTTTGCACCGGATAGAGTAGCCATGCAGGATGCCACGGCTCAAATGGCTTTGCTCCAGTTTATGCAGGCAGGCCGTCCGCAGGTTGCGGTGCCTTCCACCGTTCATTGCGATCACTTGATTACTGCAAAGGACGGCTCTAAAACAGATTTGAACCAGGCTATAAGCGGGAATAAAGAAGTGTATGATTTTCTTGCTTCTGTTTCCAATAAATACGGTATCGGATTCTGGAAACCGGGCGCGGGTATCATTCACCAGATTGTATTGGAAAACTATGCTTTCCCGGGTGGAATGATGATTGGAACGGATTCACACACTGTGAATGCTGGCGGACTTGGAATGGTTGCGATAGGTGTAGGCGGTGCTGATGCCTGTGATGTAATGGCCGGTTTGGCTTGGGAATTAAAACAACCGAAACTGATCGGTGTGAAACTAACAGGAAAATTGAACGGATGGACTTCACCTAAAGATGTGATTTTGAAAGTGGCAGGTATCCTGACTGTGAAAGGTGGAACCGGAGCTATTGTAGAATACTTTGGTGAAGGAGCGATAAGCATGAGTTGTACCGGTAAAGGAACTATCTGCAACATGGGTGCCGAGATAGGAGCTACTACTTCTACTTTCGGTTATGATGAAAGCATGGACAGATATTTACGTGCTACTGACCGTGCCGATGTGGCAGATGCTGCAAATGCAGTGAAAGAACATTTAACGGGCGATGCAGAAGTATATGCTGACCCTGCAAAATATTTCGACCAGGTTATTGAAATTAATCTGACTGAGTTAGAACCATACATCAACGGACCGTACACTCCCGATTTGGCTACTCCTATATCTAAAATGAAGGAAGCGGCTAAAGCGAACGACTGGCCAACTAAGGTTAGTGTTGGCTTAATTGGTTCTTGCACTAACTCTTCGTATGAAGATATTTCACGTTCGGTTTCTTTGGCAAAGCAGGTGGCCACTAAAAACTTAAAATCGAAAGCTGAGTTTAGTATTACTCCGGGTTCAGAGCAAATTCGTTTTACTATTGAGCGCGATGGTTTCATAGAGGCATTCAACAAAATTGGCGGTACCGTTTATGCAAACGCCTGCGGACCTTGCATTGGTATGTGGGCTCGTCACGGTGCTGATAAACAAGAAAGAAATACGATCGTTCATTCGTTCAATCGTAACTTTGCTAAGCGCCAGGATGGAAATCCAAATACGTTGGCGTTTGTTGCTTCACCTGAATTGACAACTGCTTTAGCTATTGCGGGTGATTTAACTTTCAACCCGCTTACTGATACTTTGACAAATGAAAAAGGTGAGCAAGTAAAACTGGATCCACCATCAGGCGATGAGTTACCTATAAGAGGATTTGCAGTAGAAGATGCAGGTTATCAGGCACCGTTTGAAGATGGAAGCAAAGTAGAAGTGAAGGTTTCTCCAACATCTGATCGCTTGCAATTACTTGCTCCGTTTGCTGCTTGGGAAGGAACTGATTTAAAGGGTTTGAAATTGTTGATTAAGGCAAAAGGCAAATGCACTACTGACCATATCTCTATGGCCGGTCCTTGGTTAAAATATCGCGGACATTTAGATAACATCAGCAACAACATGCTGATTGGTGCTACCAATTTCTACAACGAAAAAACAAACGCTGTAAAGAACCACTTAACTGGTGAGTATGGCGAAGTGCCTGCGGTGCAACGCGCTTACAAAGCAGCCGGTATCGGTTCAATAGTTGTGGGCGATGAAAACTATGGTGAAGGTTCTTCAAGGGAACATGCAGCTATGGAACCGCGTTTCTTAGGTGTCCGTGCGGTATTGGTGAAATCTTTCGCACGTATCCACGAAACCAATTTAAAAAAGCAAGGTATGTTAGGTCTTACTTTTGTAAATAAGGATGACTACAATAAAATTCAGGAGGATGATTTGATTGATATTTTAGGTCTTACATCTTTTGCAACGGGAAAGAATCTTACAATTCAATTGACTCACAAAGATGGATCAACCGAATCTTTCGAAGTAGCGCATACTTACAACGAAGCTCAAATTGAATGGTTCAAAGCAGGTGCTGCGCTGAACATTATCAGAGCATCCATAAGACCATAAATTGCTTAAAGGACTTTATTATAAAAATGCAAAGCGCGAAGAATTTTCTTCGCGCTTTGCATTTTACGATGCCAAACGGAATTTTTTAAAGGAATTTGACAAGCGAAAGGCCAATCAGGGTTGCTACCAAGCCTATCATAATGCTGCCGCAGATATAGATTACCGCGTATCCCATCATGCCATTTCGAAATAAGGAGATTGCCTCAAAGGAGAAAGCTGAAAAGGTAGTGAAGCCGCCAAGTATGCCAGTGGCTAAAAATAAGCGCCATTCCGTACTGACATTGCCCCTTTCACTAAAGCCGAGCACAAGTCCAATCAGAAAACAGCCCAACAGATTAACTCCAAGAGTCCCGAATGGAAAGGAAGAGAGAGTCTTATCCTGAATAAATTGAGATAGCAGGTAGCGCAGCCCACCTCCTAAAAAACTTCCTGCGCTGACATATAACAGCTCTTTCATCTTTTATCAAATATATAAAACCACAATACTCCAGGTCT
>JAZKEP010000137.1:9992-20928 GCA_040387015.1 Bacteroidota bacterium | reverse complement strand
TTACATTGTTATTTATTTTATTTTGTATGATTCGTTTCTCCGATTTCTTTCTTTTTTCACCTGGTATAATATATTTTATATCAGTATCGCATTTTATTTTGTTTATGAGATGTGTTCTTTATTTTACTTTGGCATTCAAATTCATACCAACATGAAAAACTTTTTTCTTTTCGCACTGCTTGTTGCTTCAGCCAACGCTTTCTCTCAAACTGCCGATGAGGTGATTAATAAATACCTCGCTGCTACCGGGGGACTCGACAAATGGAGTAAGGTTACCAGCATTAAGACTATGGGTTATTACACAATGGGCCCGGGAATGAATGCTCCCGTTAGCGAAGTTCAGGTTAATAAACCCTTCTTGGGGCATTACAACGATTTCACCTGGCAGGGAATGACAAACAGAAGTTCGATGAGGGCCGACAGCGGATGGACTTACAATCCTTTTGGCGGTAAACGTGAAACGGACCCGATGAGTGCTGAGCAAATCAAGCGCGATAAACTGGAAGCCGATCCGCAGGGTTTGCTGGTTAAGTATAAGATGAAAGGCTATGCCATAGATTACCTGGGCAGCGAGGACATGGACGGCACCGATGTTTTTAAAATCCGACTGACCACCAAGGAAGGCGATATGGTCTATTACTTTTTCGATTCAGAAACCTATTACCTTCTCAAAATTTCCAAGCGGCTTAAGTTTAAGGATAAGGAAGAGAAATCAAGCGTGCTCTTCTCCGATTTTAAGAAAACAGACTACGGAATTGTGCTGCCGTTCGCGGCCCAAAACGTGGATGAACACGGTGCAGAGCAGGGAGGCCCTGTAACGGTAACCAAAATTGAAGTGAACAGCGTGCTGGATATGACTGTTTTTGAGAAACCCGGGAATCCATAGAGAGGGCTTAATACAAAATGCAAATACTAAAATCTGTAATCATGAAACAAGTAATCTTAACAGCAATAATTCTTCTGCTTTCTGCCAATCTTTTTGCAGCAAAAGAAAAGACCATCACTCCAATTCAAACTTCAAATGTAAAGCTGAGCTCTGCTGCGCTTGGCAAATTTGAAGCACGCTGCATTGGCAGCGCTTCCACCAGTGGAAGAATTACATCTATTGATGGATACAACAACGACCCCCGCATTCTTTACGTAGGTACTGCGGGTGGCGGTGTTTGGAAAACCACTAACGGTGGAATGAGTTTCACACCTGTGTTCGACAAACATTGTCAGAGCATTGGAGCGGTGGCAGTTGACCAAACCAATCCCGACATTGTTTGGGTTGGTTCCGGAGAAAGCAACATGCGCAACACCGTTTCTATCGGTAACGGTATTTACAAAACAACTGACGGAGGCGATAACTGGGTATTTATGGGTTTGCCTGAAAGTGAGCATATCAGTAAAGTGGTAATTCATCCTAAAGACCCGAACACCGTGTTTGTGGCATCTCCCGGTAAACTTTACAGCAATAGCAACGAGCGCGGGCTTTATAAAACAACGGACGGAGGAAAGACATGGTCTAAGATTCTTTTTGCCAACGATTCAACGGGCTGCGCTGATTTTGTTTTGAATCCATCCAACCCCGAGGTGATGTATGCTTCCATGTGGCAGTTTCGGAGAAAGCCATTTTCTTTTTCTTCGGGCGGACCGGGTTCTGCGGTGATGAAATCTTCGGATGGAGGAAAAACCTGGAAGAAGATTCACAACGGTTTACCTGTTGGCGATATTGGTCGCACTGCTTTGGCTATTGCACCTTCTGCTCCGGATAATATTGTAGCAATTGTTGAAAGCAAAAAGACCAGCCTTTTTCTTTCAACCGATGCAGGGGAAACCTGGAAAGAGCAGGGTGCAGATGATAATGTATGCGCCCGTCCTTTCTATTTCTCTACACTTGTTGTTGATCCGCTCGATGCCAAGAGAGTTTACCGTCCGGCTTTCGAATTTTCTTTCAGTGAAGACGGGGGACATAGCTGGGTGCGGGCGCAGCAGGCCAGCGGATGGGTACACAGCGATATGCATGCACTATACATCAATCCGAAAAATACTTCGCAGATGTATGTAGGCACCGATGGCGGTGTATACATGAGTGTTGATCGCGGCAATAACTGGATCATGCTGCCCAATCTGCCGGTATCGCAGTTTTATCATGTGCAGGTAGATGACCGGAATCCTTATTATGTATTTGGCGGCTTGCAGGATAATGGTACCTGGCGTGCGCCTTCACAAAAAAGTGGAGGCATTAAAAATGGTGATTGGACTTTCGTGAGCTGGGGCGATGGCTTTTGGGTGCAGCCCGATTATGAAGACCCCGATATTGTTTACAGCGAATACCAGGGTGGCCATGCTTCGCGGGTAGATATGCGTACCAGCCAAAGCCAGGATATTCAGCCGAAGGAAGGCGAGAACGATCCCAAGTTCCGCTTCAACTGGAACACGCCTATTTACCGCAGCCCTAATAATAAGAAGCGCATTTATATGGCAGCCCAGTTTTTGTTCCGCAGCGATAACCGCGGTGTTACATGGGAAAAAATTTCAGGCGACCTGACCACCAACGATTCCAACAAACTAAAGCAGGAGGAGAGCGGTGGCATGACAGCCGATAATACTTCTGCCGAAAACCATTGTACTATTTACACCATTGCCGAATCGCCTTTGGATGGAAACCTGATTTTTGCAGGAACCGATGATGGCAACCTGCAACTGACCACTGACGGAGGAAAAACCTGGACCAATCTGGCAAACAATTACAAAGCAAGTGGTGTGCCTGCACAGACATGGGTAAGCTCCATCGAGCCTTCACGCTTCGACAAGAATGTGGTGTATGCCACCTTCGATAATCACATGTATGGCGATATGAAAACCTACTGCGCTGTGTCGCGCGATATGGGAAAAACCTGGATCAAATTCTCAGCTGATGTGTTTAAAGGTTACGCGCATAAAGTCAAAGAAGATTTAGTTAGCAAGGACTTACTTTTTATCGGAACCGAAATGGGATTGTATTCATCTATTGATGGAGGCGCCAACTGGGTACAGATGAAAGCCCGCATTCCGGAGTATTGCCTGGTTCGCGATATTGTGATTGAGCCGCGCACCAACGATTTAGTGCTTGGCACTCACGGCCGCGGTATTTTAATTGTAGATGATATCTCTCCACTGCGTAAAATCAACCAGCAGTTGTTGAACGCTGATGTGTCGGTTATTGCCACCAAGCCAACTGCTGTTTGCAATCCTCACTTTGGCGGCTCGTTTGGTGCGGCCGGTGAGTTTGTCGGCAACAATTCAAACGAAGAAGCGCAGATACTTTATTACTTAAAAGACCGCATAAACAGCGGCAGTGTGAAAGTTGAGATTTTTGATGACCAGAGAAACTTGCTGGTTGATCTGCCCGGCACCAAGCGCAAAGGCATCAACCGCATTAGCTGGAACATGCGCACCAAACCTCCGCGCGTAGCCGAAGGAGGTTCGAAAGCAGACTGGACATCTACGGTTGGCCCGTTTGCGCGCGAGGGCAAATACAAAGTGAAGATAACTGTAAACGGTAAGGCTGCTGAAGGCGAAATCGTGCTGGTGGCCGATCCGCGCACTTCTATTACTAAGGAACAGCGCGATGCCAACTACGCTGCAGTGGAGCGCACCTTTAAAATGCAGGAGGAGTTGGCGCGACTGATGGACTCGCTACTGCAGGAGCAAAAGCTGATAGTGAACGACACTGCCACTGCAAGTGTTATCAGGGAATATTACGACAGCCTCGAAGCCATTCGCGCGACACTGGTGCCCATTAAAACAGGGCGCACTGTTTTGTTTGCCGATGAAGAGCGCCTGCGCGATAAGCTTAGCGATGTGTATGCCGGTTTAAGTTTCTACGAAGGCCAGCCTACCTCCTCACAAAATGACGGGCTTAACCGCACTCAGCGCGACATTATTTCGAACAAAACAAAACTTGAAGACCGTAAGAAAACTTACCGCCCCAAGGTCAGCGAACAACTAAAAGCGAAGAACAAAGCCAACCCTTATTAAGGGGCTTATCTAAACAGGCGTGCCAATGTCAATAGCAATGGCGCCCCTGTTTAAAAAACTTAACCAATCTGTATAGGTTCTATTTTGTCAAACCGGTTTACGTTCTCCTGCGTGTCAGGGAAAAAAATAACTCCCTGTAAGTAATCTTCAGGACAGTTAAGCATTCTTAAACTATCCAGGTATCTGTCTTTCAGTTGTTGAAAAATACCGTTGGCTTCATATTCCTTTAACCGTTTATCAGTATCAAAAAAAAGCCAAACCGAAAATGCTTTGTTCAAGTGTATAGCCGGGGTTAACGGTTCCACCCGCAGCAAATTAATTTGCTGTGTGGCTGCCCACTCGCTCAAAATGTTGCGGGCTTCTTCAATCATTGCAAGTACCTCAGTCACTTTAGGTGTCGTTCCGCTTTTTTTTTCTTCACTCATCATTGTGGTGGTTTAAAATTACTTCCACAAATATGAAAAAATGTTTTGTCAGTAAAGTCAAAAGCTGTTAGCTGATGGTAGGGTGTAACCCAAAGTGCATTTTCAAAACCGGATGATGAGAGCACCTGGTTCGGTTGGGTGGGTGTTTCGCACAACAAAGTAATTGCGTTGCATTGAATAGTCCATTTCCGCAGCTGTAAACAACTTTTCCTCCTCTGCAACACACATCGTCAGGGCTGCAACAACTATTGTCTTTGTAGCAAAACCCATTAAACTCTATAAAATCGATATTATTTTTAAGGAAACAGGCTTTTTTAGCCATCCATCCTTGGCCGGAGAAATACTACGTGCCTTCTGTAGGATTATCTATACGGTCGAAGTGAACAGTACTGTTGTTGGTCGTCTGACCAACAAGAAAGTTGAGATATCTTCCTATTGCTTACTTATTAAACTCAAATCATCCATCACAAATCCTGAGTCCATCTTTTTAAGTTTAACCAGCAGGTATTTGTTTTCCTCGGGCAAAAAGTAATACGCATTTATACCTAAACCTGATTCATCGTAGTCCAGTCTGCTGGTTAGTTGGCGGTGCTCAGTTATTTTCAAACCCTCCAGAAACCCTAAAAACTTTTTTCTGTCTTTAATCCGCTTTTTAAACGATACGCTAACACCGTCAATCACTTTATCGTATTGTTTTTGCTGCATGTTTTCGAAAAAATTTTCTGTCAGGCTGTCAATCCTGCCCACTTTCTCATAATCGTATGGTTCAAACTGGTATTTATGAAACCGGAAACTATCGCTGCCCAACTGGTAATACTGAAACATGGCGCGGCCTTGTGCCTGCTGCGTTTTTGCCTCACAGAGAATTTGAAAATATTTAGGGTAGTGCTTCTTCTCGCGTAAAGGCGATGAACGGTATACTTCCTGAATAGTTATTTCCTGCAATGGGCCGTAAATGCTTTTCTGGAATCTATAATAGTTATAAAATGCCTCTGCAAAGTTCTTCCCTAACCATTTACTCGATATCTTCCTGCTGTTTCCCATTTGCTGTGTTACATACAGTAAACTATCCAGCAACCCGTATTGCAGAACAAGCTCGGGTGAATCTATTTTAACGGCTTCACCCAGGTCTAACTCTTCTTCTTTGTATTTAAGCAACAACGCATCTAAATAAGATGCAGGCGTAGGCGCGGTCGCATCTTCTATGTACAAAGGAAGGCCTCGCGGCTGATACTCAGCGGGAACAGTTAACCCTAAATCTTTTGCTGTTAAGCCGTATTGATTGGTAGTAGATTGCGTAGACTGGCTTTGGACAAAAGAACCACTGAGCAATAAAGCAATGAATAGACTGATGGTTATCCGGTTCATCCTTTTGGAAGATAATATGACGAAACAAAAATTACGTACGTGAAAATATCTAAACAGCCGAAGTAAACTGCTTTAAAAACCGGATATCGTTCTCGAAGAAAAGGCGCAGGTCGTTGATTTGATACTTCAACATAGTGATGCGCTCAATGCCCATGCCGAAGGCAAAACCAGAATATTTTTTGGTGTCTATTTTACAGTTTTCCATCACGGTAGGATCCACCATGCCGCATCCACCAATTTCTACCCAGCCGGAATACTTGCAGACAGGGCATCCTTTCTGGTTGCAGATGAAACACGAGATATCTACCTCCGCACTGGGCTCAGTAAAAGGAAAAAACGATGGACGGAAGCGTATCTCGGTATTGCGACCAAACATCTCCTGTGCAAAGTAGAACATGGTTTGCTTCAAGTCGGCAAACGAAACATTCTCATCAATGTACAATCCCTCCACTTGGTGAAAAGTGCAGTGTGCGCGAGCCGAAATAGTTTCATTACGGAACACACGGCCAGGGAAAATATAACGCAAAGGAGGTTTCTCGCTTTCCATCTTGCGTATTTGCACGCTCGAAGTTTGTGTGCGAAGCATCCACTCCTTATCTTCTGTAAGAAAGAAAGTATCCTGCATGTCGCGAGCGGGATGGTCTTTAGGTGTATTAAGTGCCGTGAAGTTGTGCCAGTCATCTTCAATCTCCGGTCCATCGGCCACCACAAAACCAATGCGGCTGAAAATATCAATCATCTTATTCTTTACAATGCTCAGCGGATGGCGGGTGCCAACCGGAATATTATAACCAGGTGCAGTAAGGTCAGGTATTTCTTTGGAGGAAAGTTTAGAAGTATCAGATACAGCTTTTGCTTCTTCCAGTTTTGCCTCGGCAGTTGCTTTCAGCGTGTTCATCAGCTGCCCGAATTCTTTTTTACGCTCATTGGGTACCTGCGGCATAAAGCCGAACAGTTCTTTAAGCACTCCCTTACTGCCTAAGTAATGAATGCGAAATTTTTCAGCTTCTTCCGCATTGGCAGGAGCAGCCGCTTTTATTTCTTCTAAAACGGTGTTTACTTTTTCGAAAATTTCCATCGTGTTAAATCAAAATTATTTTCTGGAATAGTTGGGACTTTCCTTGGTAATCATCACATCATGCGGATGGCTTTCCTGCATACCCGCATTGGTAATGCGAACAAATTGTGCCTGCTGCAATGCCTTAATATTTTTTGCTCCGCAATAACCCATTCCTGCGCGCAGGCCACCAATATATTGATACATTACTTCGGTTACACTTCCTTTAAATGGAACACGACCTACAATTCCTTCGGGAACCAGTTTCTTAATATCATCTTCTACGTCCTGAAAATAACGATCTTTGCTTCCTTCCTGCATAGCTTCCACACTTCCCATACCTCGATACGATTTGAATTTTCTTCCTTCATAAATAATCGTCTCGCCCGGACTTTCATCTGTGCCTGCAAAAATTCCACCTGCCATCACAGTATCGGCTCCTGCTGCAATCGCTTTTACAATATCACCGGTATAGCGTATTCCTCCATCAGCAATAATGGGCACACCTGATTTTTTCACGGCTTTGCTCGCTTCATAAATGGCAGTCAGCTGAGGCACTCCGACACCAGCTACAATCCGGGTGGTGCATATAGATCCGGGACCTACTCCCACTTTCACCCCATCTACTCCGGCATCAATCAATGCTTTAGCTCCTGCTTCGGTGGCAATATTGCCGCCAATGATATCGAGATGTTTAAAGGTTTGTTTCGCTTTTTTGATAGACTGCAACACGCCACGCGAATGTCCGTGCGCTGTATCAATGCAAATTACATCTACCGAAACATGAGCCAAAGCCTCAATGCGTTGAAACATATCAGCAGTAACACCTACCGCAGCGCCACATAACAACCTTCCGAATTTATCTTTAGTTGAGTTGGGATGATTCTTTACTTTCAGAATATCTTTATAGGTAATTAAGCCAACAAGTTTCCCTAGCTTGTCGACCACGGGGAGCTTCTCGATTTTATACTTCTCCAGTATTTTCTCCGCTTGTTTCAAGTCTGTTCCCTTAGGAGCTGTGCGTAGGTTCTCAACGGTCATTATCTCCGTCACCTTTCGGTTGCTGCTTTTTTCAAAACGTAAATCGCGATTGGTGAGAATACCAACAAGTTTACCCGCTTTGTTAATGATAGGAATTCCACCGATACGGTTTTCGCTCATGATGCGAATGGCTTGGGCCACGGTTGCATTTTCATCAAGAATAACCGGGTCAAGAATCATTCCGGAGTCAGCGCGCTTCACTTTGCGTACCATTTCGGCCTGTTTTTCAATACTCATGTTTTTGTGAAGGATACCAATACCGCCTTCACGTGCAATAGCTATTGCCATGGCTGATTCCGTTACAGTATCCATTGCTGATGATACCAAGGGAACGTTTACGGTAATATTACGGGTAAGTTTAGAGCGAAGGTCCACTTCGCGGGGTAATACTTCAGAATAAGAAGGAACCAAGAGAACATCATCGAATGTAATTCCTTCGATGGAGAATTTGTCGGGAGAGGATTTTTTACTTGCCATGCGCAAACATAATGATTTCGGCTAAATTGTGAATTCAGATCGGAAACGATTTTTACTTTCACATCCTTAAAAATTCAATAGATGAAAAGAATCATACAGGTGTTCGTTTTCCTTCTTATACTGGTTATTGCAATACCAGTGGCGGCAGTGTATTTCCGTCCTAACCTCATCATAAACAAACAGGATGCAAAGAAAGAACTGAGCGACCCCGCTTCACATTTCATTACATGGCGAGGAGCAGAAATTCACTACACGGACGAAGGCAGTGGTTTCCCTTTATTGATGATTCACGGTTTTGGCGGTAATTATCGGAATTTTCAGAGTCTGTCAGACTTGATGAAGAATGATTACCGGGTAATTCGGATTGACCTGCCGGGCTTCGGACTTTCTGATTTTCCAACAGTGAAAGAAAACGAAGATTATATCACCGATTACCGTGAATACCTTGGTTTTATTCTCGACACGTTACACCTGGATTCTGTTTATGTGATTGGTAACTCAATGGGAGGAGGAGTTACCTGGATGATGGCGGGCGACCATCACGACAAGGTGAAAAAGATTGTATTGCTGGATGCCGCAGGCTACGACACCGAGAATGTGGCAAACAAACTGGCAATGTTTAAATTTAAGTCGGTGCGCAGTGCCTTTGATAAAGGTATGCCTTTGTTTATGAGCGAAAGCGGAATGGCAAAGGGTTATGCCGATGATTTGAAAATAAACCAGGCCGAAGTAGCCTTGAATAATAAATTCACCAACCGCGAAGGGAACATCCGGCATATGCTCAATCTTGCTACTGCCTCTAAGTTTCCTGATTCGGCATTAATTCCGAGAGTGCAATGCCCTGCTTTAATTGTTTGGGGAAAGCAGGATGAGATAATTCCGCTGGAACATGCCGAACGGTTTAAGCGCGATATTAAAAACAGCCGGGTGGTTGTGTACGATACCTGCGGCCACATGCCCATGATGGAATTACCCGAAAGGACTCAAGCGGATATAGAGCAGTTTTTCAAAAATTAAAATTATGGGGTTCCCCCGCGCTTGTCCCCCTCCATCAGAGGGCGACACGGAGTGGCGGGGGAGGATTCTTCTTTTGAATTTTGTCTTTACGCGGGGTCGCGCTATCCGCTCCAATCTTTTTTGCTCAAAGCAGCAAAAAAGGATTTCCGCTACTATCGCTAACCCAAACAGCCGTTTCGTCCCTACGGGACTGAACTCTTTCTCCGTTTTTATTTCTACCAATATCAAGTGCCTACGGCACTAAAGCATTTTTCAAATTGTATTTTTTTATTCGTCCCGTAAGGGACGCTATATTGTAGAAAAAATATCTACACCCTACCTCAAGTCCCGTAGGGACGAAACTTCTATATTTATTCAAACGAAAAATTTATGGCAAACACATTCACACAAATTCACTTGCAATTTGTTTTCGCGGTAAAATATCGTGATGGCGCAATTCACCATTCTTGGAAAATGATTTGTACAAATACATCACGGGCATCGTCCAAAATCATCATCACAAACTACTTGCAATAAACGGCATGCCCGATCACATACATGTACTGGTCGGAATGCGACCCACACAATCCATTTCCGATTTAATGCAGGATGTAAAAGGTAATTCCTCCAAATGGATTAACGACAACCATTTAGTTCGTGGGCGTTTTGAATGGCAGGAAGGTTATGGTGCATTTTCTTATGGTGCTTCACAAGTGCCCAATGTAATTGAATATATTCTCAACCAAGAAGCGCACCATCACAAGAAAACATTCATAGAAGAATACAAGCAACTTTTGGAAATCTTCCAGATAGAATACGATGAACGGTATATTTTTAAAACGCCCGAGTGAAGGCTTTCCGCTCTATCCCTAACCCGAACAGCCGGAGCCATCGTTTAGGTCGATTCTTTTGCCTGTCCCGCCTCCTCAGCGCGTGTTCGTTTTCTTCTAAAGAAATGCTTTAGCATTCATGAATTCCTTTAAAAAACAATTAGAGCATGAATAAAATGAACAAGAAAAAATAAGAGAAAAGAAAATTACTAAACGGAAGGTTGCTTCGGTTGCAAAGCCGACCTCGCAATACTTTTCAGCTATTGCGGTACAGAAAAGCACGCCACTTGTCAGCATTTCATCGAATGGCTGTACAGAAAGCGCACGACTTGTTAGCATTTCATGCGGTTGCTGTACAGCAAGTGGGGGTGTCGCTTACATTCTGTCCGGTTGCTGTACAGCAAGCGCGCCACTTGTTAGCATTTCATCTAATGGCTGTACAGCAGGCGGGGGCGACACCTACAATTTGTCCGGTTGCTGTACAGCAAGCAGGGGTGACACTTACATTTTGTCTGGTTGCTGTACAGCAAGCGTACCACTTGTAACTATTTCATACGTTGGCTGTACAGAAACCGGGGGTGACACTTACATTCTGGCCGTTTGCTGTACAGCAAACGTACCACTTGTAACCATTTCATACGTTGGCTGTACAGAAACCGGTAAAAAGTGGTAGAGGTTAGGGGGCTTCTGACCCCCTTTTACCGGTTTTCGCCTTTGTTAGTATTATCACCAACAAA
>JAZKEP010000137.1:0-9982 GCA_040387015.1 Bacteroidota bacterium | reverse complement strand
CTTCCGAGTACTATCAGAAGGGCCTTCCTTATTTATGTAGTCCGGGTTCTTTAATCCTTCGCCACCTTCATCACCATTTTCTTTCCATCCTCGGTAATGCAGTTTACTAAATATAACCCGGCCGCCAAATCCTTCACCGGCAACTGCACCGAAGCATCCAAAGGTTCAACGGTAGTTCCTAAAATCACCTTCCCCGAAACATCGCACAGTTCAACTGAAGTTATCTTGGTTTCCTTCCATTCGATATTCAGAATATTGTTGGCCGGGTTTGGGAACACAGTTACAAAGCCTTTGACCTCTCCGGCTTCATTCACCGAACTAATGATTCCTTGCAGTGAATGGCGGTTAAAGAACTCCCATATAATTTCACTGGCATTTACATCCATATTCAGGTTGCCAACTAAGCCAAAAAAGTTATTTCCTGAACCGGGCCAGGTATGCCCTCCGTCATGCACCTTGTAATGAATCACTTCACTTTGCTGGTCGCCCGGGCCCCAGTATAGTTTACTTACGGTGCTGTTGTCGGTGGTATTGGTATTAGCCATAGGCGTGGTAGAATACGAAGCCCCGCAATTGTTATGCGTTACCCAATAATCGAGCGCATCCATTACGGGAGTAATGCCGGCAGCTCCGGTATAACTTACCACGGGGTCAGTAGTGCCATGAAAGTGCAAAACCGGAACAGGACGCGAAGGATTGCAAAACAACATCATGCTGTCGGTCATAGTGCCCGTAACAGAAGCTATGGCGGCAATGCGGTGGCTCAGTTCGCAGGCCAGGCGGTAACTCATAAAGCCCCCGTTGCTCATGCCGGTGCTGTAAACACGGTTCAGATTAATATGGTAATCGCGGTTGATGGTATCAATCAAAGCCGAAAGAAATCCCACATCATCAACCCCTCCGTTATACGCTCCCGAAATGGCATTCCATGAAGCGTTGATTCCGTTGCCATGAACCACAATAAATTTCTCGCGGTCGGCAATTGCATTAAAACCCGAAAGGTCGCTTTGTGCTTGCCCGTTTTGTGTAAGCCCATGCAGGTTAAGTACCAAAGGCAACGTATCAGCAGAAGAAAACCCAGTTGGTAAATGCAAAATGTAGGTGCGCTGCACCCCATTGTGCAGGAAGCCCGCAGATTGCGCATGAGCAAAGCGGCCAACAAAAACGGATAAAGCGATAACGAAGAATGTATAGAAGCGCATAGGCATTTATTTTATTAATATGAAAATAAAAGTAAAATGCGAAACACGGAAATAATACTTGCCGGCAGAAAACGGGCTGGTTTACTTTTTCTTTTTTTGCCCGCGCTTTAAAGGCTTGCCGTATTTCATCCGCATTTTATCTGCGTGCCGTATTTTAGAAGGCACCTTTTTGTTCTTCTCGCTCTTTTCGTGAAAGGCAGGACCCGAAGGGGCTTTCAACGGAGCTTTAATATCCATGTTCGGCTGATACACCTTCGGCATTTCGTCAGTAGTAAGTTGTTCCGAAATAAGCAAGCCTTCCGGCAAAACTTCTACAGGAATATTAATATTCATCAAAGCTTCAATCCTGTTTCGGGCATCTGTTTCTTTCGGAGTAACAAAGGCAATGGCAATTCCGTTCTTGTCAGCGCGGCCTGTGCGGCCAATGCGGTGCATATAGTTTTCGGGCACTTCGGGCAAATCAAAATTGATAACATGTGTCACTTCCGAAATATCAATTCCTCTCGCCACAATATCGGTGGCAATCAGCACGCGATGTTTGCCCTGGTGGAATTGCCGCACCGCTTCAAAGCGATGGTTCTGCGATTTGTTGGAATGAATAATGCCTATCTGTCCTGCAAAGTTGGGTTCCACCTGATCGAACAAATCATCGGCTAATTTTTTGGTAGCAGCAAATACCAACACTTTACTCATTGATGCATCTTTGAGCAAAAGGCGAAGCAAATTAACCTTGGTATAAAAATTAGGAACTTCAAAGGCCGTTTGTATAATGTTGGTTAGCGGAGTGCCGGTAGGTGCTGCTTCAATCTTTATCGGTTGATTAAAAGAATTGCGGATTAAAGCTTCCACATCTTCTGTCATGGTAGCGGAAAACATAATGCTCTGCCTTTTCAGCGGCAGCATATCTAAAATCAATCGCAACTGCGCACGAAAACCAAGGCTCAGCATTTCGTCCACTTCATCAATAATCAGTTTCTTGATGGTCTTTGGTTTGAATACCCCTTTCAAAATAAGGTCCATGAGCCTGCCCGGAGTAGCCACAATTATTTCTACCCCTTTCATTACTTCAACTATTTGCGTATTGATATTGGTTCCGCCATAAACCCCGGTGGCAGTTACGGTCATATACTTGCTCAACTTCTGAATTTCCTCTAATACCTGCACCACCAGTTCGCGGGTAGGCACCAGGATTAATATCTGCGGAACTTTTTCGTTTGAGAATTTCCACTGGCGCAGGCAGGGCAACAGATAAGCAAAAGTTTTTCCGGTGCCGGTTTGCGCTATGCCCACCACATCTCTCCCCGACATGATAACAGAGAAAGCCTTATGTTGAATGGTGGTGGGATGGCTATATCCTAAATCAGAAAGGGCATTTAGTAAAGGAGTATTCAGATTCAATTCATCAAAAGTCATACAGTGTATTTCGCGCGAAGGTAATCGGGATATATTAAGAGAGTTTTACTTCTTCTAAATAGCATCTAAAGTGCAATGCGATAAAGCTTAATGCTGTATCAGACTATCCAGAAACTCCGCATAGGTCTTGTGTCCTTCATCGTTGAAGTGGCCATCATACCGTTGCTGATAGCCCGATAGAGGCACAGGAGATAAATGGTAGGGAATGTTGTCGAACAAACCTTTAAAAGCTGAAGGACCGGTAAGCGTAGAGAACTGATTCCAATAAGGAATTACGCATACTAATAGTTTGGCACCCTGCTCATCGCATATTTTTTGAACCATCCTCACGCGGTCGTTTACATCGGGTTTATCCTTCTCTATCTTCTTCGCTTCATTCCAAACCGACAAATATTTTTTCCCGGTCCTGTTCACCCATTCCAGTTTGGCGCATACCCGCCAAAGCAAAGTGCCGGTAGAGGTATAAGAACATATTTTATTAAACCATGAATCCGCTGAGGGTATCTTGGTGTTATCTTCAATGATGTTATACACCGAATCGGGGTCCACCACGGTAATGCCGTTAAAGTCAGTCTGCAGGTTGCCTGCGTTGGAAGGCCTCATTTGCGGAGCAAAAGGAATGGGCTTTCGCGAGTAATACTGAATGTCGTTAATCAGGTAAACATTCATGATTACGACATCGGGCTTAAGCATCGGCACATATTGCTCAGCCACCTGGTGATATTGCACCGGGTCGGTGCAGGTGATACCGGTGTTATAAACCGCATAGCCTTTTGCCAGCAGGTTATCGGCAAAGGATAAAAACATGTTGGATGCCGAATGCCCCCAGGTAAACGAGTCGCCAAGCAAAAGCACTTTCTTTTTTCCTGAATTATATGTGCGGAAAGGAATACTGCGAAAGCCATACTCATTTATCGGATGGCGCAGGTAATGTTGAATTGCTGAATCAAGATCGGTAGCGGGAAACTGCGGACGGGTGATGTAGGATTTCAAATCTCCTTTAAAGTCCGGGTTCTGCATACGAATGATATGGTCTGCCAAATCATATACTTCAATGGATTCAGTGTCGGCTATGGCGGTTATCTTGCCGGTTTGCTGATAAACCTGTATTCGCTCGCTGATTGCAGCTGCAGTCAGGGCTTCAATTTTCATGATTCCGTTTGAATCGGCATCGAAGCCATGCTTAAGTTGAAGCGAATCCACGTCAATAAAATAGTCGGAAGAGTATTTCTCGCCCGGATAAATATGAACGAAAAGCCGAAGGACAACTTCTGCAAGAATAAAGAGGATAAAAAATGTAGCGAGCAGTAGTTTTAAATTCTTCAGCATACAGGCAGGTGGTTATAAGTGGTGGAGGGTTTATTTTTTCTTCAATCCTATCTCTACCAGTCTTTCGTTCAGATACTCTCCGGCAGAGATAGGCGAATAAGCAAGAGGATGAGTTCCATTCACACAACTTGGCAAACAATCCAATAGCATTTCACTGCGCGGGTGCATAAAAAAGGGAATAGAGAAACGCGAGGTATGCCACTTTTCGCGCGGTGGATTCACCACGCGGTGGGTGGTAGATTTCAATTTGTTGTTGGTGAGCCGCTGTAACATATCACCTACATTCACCACTATGCAGCCTTCCGGTGCAGTAATATCCAGCCATTCTTTTTGGCGGTTTAGCAACTGCAAACCTTCGGCAGATGCTCCCACAAGCAGCGTAATGAGATTGATATCTTCATGCTGTTCGGCACGCACTGCGCTTTTAGGTTCGCTTGTAATAGGAGGATAATGAATAGCACGCAAAATAGAATTGCCATTGTGAACATGCCTATCGAAATAAAACTCACCAATCCCTAAATGAATTCCGATGGCCTGTAAAAGGTGGCGACCTGAATTTTCGAAAGATTTATAAAGTCCGGTTCCAAGATCGAAGAATTCGGGCAGCTCCTTCACTTGAATGTTGTCGGGATAATGTTCAGCCGGTAAATCTTCTCCTTCTACAATTTGCCCCATTTGCCAAAACTCTTTCAGGTCGGGCGCATCATAGCCTTTGGCGGTTTCCTTGCCGAAGGAAGTATATCCTCGCTGACCGGCCAGCGCTGGAATTTCGTACGCTCTTTTAGTTTCGGATGGAAGAGAGAAGAACTTCTTAACAGCGCTATAATATTCGTCAATGAGTGCTTGCGGAACTCCGTGATTTTTTACCGAAACAAAACCAACATCCTCAAATGCTTTTCCGAGTTGATGAACGAAGTTTTGCTTACGCTCGCCTTCCGCAAGAAAATCGGAGAGATCAACGATGGGAATTGTATGAGAGCTCATTGTGCGAGAAATTTGAAAATGAAATTAGAAAACGTCAGGATTAATAAGTTCACTTTTTATCTCACGCTTTGGTGATACCGTTTCGTAAAATATCCGGCCCTGCAAATTTTTCCTTTCTCTTAGAAATTGAACAGCCTCCTCCTTTGAAGAGACTTGCCTTATATTCCTCTGGCTATAAAAAATTAACTGAGGACTAATTTCTTTCATGTCCGAAAAAACAATTTCCATTGATTTTGCTTCGGCTCTTATTGCCTCCCCAATATTTTTTGCATCTGAGTAGATTTGTTTTTGCTCAGAAGAAACAAATGTCGGAGGATTCATCCAGTAAAACTCGGCAACCAACAGCAACACCACTACCGCAATGCCTATTCGCATTCTGCCGGCAGAAACGGCTCCGCTCTTTTTTACTTTGTCATATAAAATTCCAAGCAGCACACTAAAGAAAAGCGAAGCGTATAAAGCGGTAAAATCATGCACCGAATAATTAAGAAAGAAAGCGTGTAGTAACACTACCGGAGTTACACTTAGCCAAATAAAGCGATAGCCGTTTTCGCTGAAAATGATTTTCATTTTCTTTCTGCTTATAGCCAACCACATAAAAAGCAGAATAATAACATACACTACATTATAGTGAATCAAGTAATTATAAAGAAGCGTTTTAGCGAGCCACAAATACGAAAACATAAAGTGAAACAGTCCCATGTTGGTTTCAGCTAAACTGCCCCGTACTATATATCGGTTAAGCATTTCGCTGATGTATGCTCCTATACCGTTGATCTGTGCATACTGATAAGCAATAAGGCGAAGCATGATGAGTGAAATAAGAATGGTGCTCACAATCAAAACCTTAAACCCCTTAATATCACGCACATGAAGCAGTGAGTAAACCAAAACGCCAAAAGCAAAGAATACACCCAGCCAGGAGGTATATATCATTAAGCCGAGCACAAGAGCATAGAAGAAAATGTATTTGAGGGAATAGAATTTCTGACGAATTATCATTTTCAAGGTGGTGTAAACACCAATGATGAAAAGCAGATGCACTGCCATGTCGCTCATGTAAACATTTCCCTGAAACCAAAGAGTGACCGGAAGAAATGTATAAATGATAAATGCCACTACTCCTGGACGGTAAGGTAAATTCCTCGCCCTGCTGAAACTGAGAAGGCAGACTGTGAAATACACAAACAGTCCACTGATAAAATGAAAGATAAGGTTGAGAATTTGCAGCGGCAGCACATCGGGGCGAATATTCAACAGCTTGAAAAGCGCAAAGGGGAAATAGTACGCAAAAGGAGGATGAGAAACATAATAGAAGTTTCCTTCCTTGTCAATCATTTTACCCGAGGCATTCGCGCTGTTGTTGATGAATTTATCAGCGGGATTGTTGAAGGTCATTACCGGGTTGTAATTATATTTCTCAATACCGTTATCATACCAAATCTGCATTATGCGCAATGAAATAGCGGTGCAGAATTCGTGATGTTTAGAAAGCGGACGGTTGAGTTGTGGCAAACGAACAACTACGGAAAGCAAAAAGATTCCGAAGAGTAAAGGAAATGTTCGTTTGATGAAATCCATGATTCAATTAGCGAATTAGCGAATGTGAGAATGAAAATACAATTAACCGCAAAGAAGCAAAGAACGCTGAAAGGACTTTGCGATAAAAATGCCTATGGGAGTAGTCTTCCGTAACTACGTGGAAAAGGAATTGTTTCCCTGATATGCTGCAAGCCGCAAATCCAGGCAACTAATCTTTCCAGGCCAAGGCCAAAACCCGAATGAGGAACATTGCCAAATTTACGAAGGTCGAGATACCACTCAAATGCACTCATAGGTAAATCATGCTCAACAATCTTTCTCTTTAGCCTTTCAATATCGGTTTCACGCTCACCTCCACCCACTACTTCGCCATAACCTTCGGGTGCAAGCAGGTCTACCCCTTTTGCATAGCCTTTGTCTGTTTCATCTTCCTTCATGTAAAAAGCTTTCACTTCCTGCGGCCAATTGTAAACCATAACAGGCTGACCAAACATTTTTGTAAGAACCGTTTCATCACTTCCTCCGAAATCGTCCCCGCGTTTAAAGTTCTTAGCGCTGTTCATCCACACAGGAATACTGAGCAATTTCTCCTCCGTATCTTTTACTTCGTTCTTTAACTTATCAATTTTCGATTGGTTGAAATTGATTTCACCTTTCTTGAGTTCTCCTGAAGCAATCTTCGCTTCACGCTCCTGAATTTCGCTTTGCAATTTCAACTTGGTACTTTGTAATTCCTTCTCCTCTTCCTCCAGCATTTGCAACGAAGTCTTACCGTTTACATCCTTCTCTGCTTTGATAACACTTACCGCATCATCATACTTCATACGAATAAACGGCTCACGGACTTTTTCAAGATAGGTAGTATCACGTTCAATTATCTGTAATTCTGATTTGCACTTTTCAAGCACGCTTGACACCACGTATCGGATAAAATCTTCAATTACATCCATATCCATTTTCAAATCATGGAAAGCCATTTCAGGCTCTATCATCCAAAACTCAGAAAGGTGTCTGCGGGTTTTTGATTTCTCAGCGCGGAAGGTTGGACCGAATGTATAAATCAATCCCTGTGCCATTGCCATCGCTTCTCCGTAAAGCTGCCCCGACTGAGAAAGATAAGCAGGCTCACCGTAATAATCTGTTTCAAACAAAGTGCTGGTTCCTTCACAAGCGTTTCCGGTGAAGATGGGAGCATCCATCTGCACAAATCCGCGCTCCTGAAAGAAAGTATGAATGGAGAAGATAATTTGGTTGCGGACGCGCATAATCGCCCACTGCTTTTTTGAGCGGAGCCATAAATGACGGTTGTCCATCAAAAAATCAACGCCATGTTCTTTTGGTGTGATAGGATAATCCTGCGCCTCGGCAATTATTTCTAAAGAAGTTGCATGAATTTCATAACCGCCAATCTGACGCTCATCTTTTACCACTTTCCCTTTCAGTGCAAGGGAACTTTCCTGCGGCAAACGCTTGGCTGCCTCAAATGACTTTTCGCCAACAGCATTTATATCAATTATACATTGAACGAACCCTGTGCCATCGCGCATGGTCATAAACACAATCGTTTTGCTGTCACGCTTTTGTGCGTTCCAGCCTTTCAGCTCTATTTCCTGTCCTTCAAACTTTGATAATTCTTTAATGTAACGCATAATTTTATTTCAGAGGAACGCGAATATAGAAAAGCATTTCATCATCTCACATGGTAGTATTCTCGTTTGTTTTTTGGAAATTTGCACTGTGCTAAAACAGAAATTATATCAGGGGCTTCAACTAAAATTTTCTCCTCAGCAAATTCAATTGATGAAATTGCTGCAGGTTCCTACTGCTCAGTTAGAGCAACGTATTAAGGAAGAACTGGAAGGAAACCCTGCCTTGGAAGAAGGGGAAAATGCCGAGGACGAAATTGCTGAAACCGAAACAGATACAGCAACTTCTGAAACCGAAAGTAGCGAAACAGAAATAGAAACTAAGGAAGATGCTGAGCCAGCCGAAGAAGAAATAAAGCTGGATGATGAGGTAGATATGAGTGAGTATTACGATGAGGACGATGAAGGAGTGGCTGAATATAAAATGAGTGACCCCAGCGAATTTCACGACCCCGATGACGATAAAAAGACCATACCTGTAGTTGTTTCCTCCACGTTTCACGAATATCTCGAATCACAGGTTGGTGAAATGGAATTAGATGAGCGTCGGCAGCAAATAGCATTGCATCTGATAGGAAGTTTAGATGATGATGGATACTTAAGAAGAGAGTTGGATGCCATTGTTGATGACCTTGTTTTCCGCCAGAATATTTCAACAGATGAGCAGGAGTTGCTTGACATTCTCACTGAACTTCAAAAGCTCGACCCGCCAGGTGTAGGTGCCCGCTCCCTCGAAGAGTGCTTATTACTACAATTAAGACGCAAAGAAGAACCTACTTTATACACTGAAATAGCTATCCGCGTTATCGAAAAATACTTCGACCTGTTTTCGAAGAAACACTACGATAAGCTGGAACAGATTTTCGACATGGATTCACCCAAGCTGAAAAAAGTGCTGGATGAAATAATCCGGTTGAATCCAAAACCCGGAGGTGCTTTCAGCACCAATGCAGGAGGAATGCAGCTTACCATCATTCCCGATTTTATCCTCACTAACAATAACGGTGATTTGACGGTTTCTCTCAATTCAGCCAATGCACCCGAGCTTCGCATCAGCAATCATTTTAAGGAAATGATTTCAACGTACAAAAAGTCGAAGGAGAAGACAACAGCACAGAAAGAGGCCATCCTGTTCATTAAGCAAAAAATTGATTCAGCTAAATGGTTTATCGAAGCCGTTCAATCGCGCTATCATACCATGTTGGCCGTAATGACTACCATTCTTGATTTGCAAAGAGAGTATTTGGGCAGCGGTGATGAAACCCAAATGAGACCTATGATATTGAAGGACATAGCCGACCGCACGGGTTTGGATATTTCTACTGTTTCGCGCGTGGCTAACAGCAAGTATGTGCAAACGGAGTTTGGCACTATCCAGCTTAAATTCTTTTTCAGCGAGTCGCTTACCACCGATAGCGGTGAAGAAGTTTCTACCCGCGAAGTGAAACGGATTCTTTCCGATTTAATTGCTGCCGAAAGCAAGAATAAACCTATCAGCGACCAAAAGCTTACCGAAATATTGAATGAAAAGGGCTACAACGTGGCCCGCAGAACCGTAGCCAAATACCGTGAGCAACTGGATATTCCGGTGGCGCGGTTAAGGAAAGAATTGTAAGCTCTTCAGAGTAACTTCACCTCATAGTAATATCTCCTCACCCCTTCTTTTAACGTATTGGTAAGTTCCGGTAAAAGATTGATTGCAAATTTCTCTTTGGCTTTACTGTTTAGGGGCTGGACCGAAAAGGTGAAATATTTTTCGGGGCTATCATATTGTTGAGCAAGGATAAAAGAGCCGCCTTTTAAACTTTCGCCTTTAGAAACTACGGTTGTAAAAGAATACAGGCTCAAATTCCCTGATCCCACATA
>JAZKEP010000136.1:0-8916 GCA_040387015.1 Bacteroidota bacterium | reverse complement strand
AAATAATACTTTTATAACCAAACTCAACCACCATGAAGAAAAAACTACTCCTCGCATTCCTTTCTTTTCTGGCTTACAATTTTTCAAGCGCTCAATTTTTTCAGGGTTTACGAAGTAGTCCTTACGGAGGGGTTACCAACGTGAACTATAACCCCGCCATTGCCGATAACCGGTTTATTGCCGATATCAATATTATCGGCTTCGGGGCTACCGTTGGTAACAACTATGTGGGTGTCGACCGCAAATCCATTTTAAAACGTGGCTATGTAAATAAGGATTTGGATTTTCAGGATGCCTACATGAAAGAAAGAGTTAACGGTAAAAACAAGGCGGCTTACGTGGGCCTGCAGGTGCAAGGGCCCCTGTCCTTTCTGGTTTCTTTTGGTAAGGGAGAAAACAAAAACAAAAATGCTTTTGCGTTCAGCTACCATCTAAATTCAATTTTCAATGCCGATAAGATTGATGAAACTTTTGCCCGCTTGTCCTATTATGGTGTAGGGTTTAAAGCCGACTCACTTTTGGGTTTCAGGGATAAAACGCTTAACAACGCCAACATTAATACCCGCACCCTTACGTGGATGGATTATGGCCTTACTTACTCCAGGGTGGTATACGATAAAGGCGACCACTTTATTAAAGCAGGCGGAACGTTGAAACTTCTTCAGGGTATTGCCGGGGGGTATGCTTATGTAAAAGACCTGAACTATAAATGGGAAGATTTCGATACGCTGTCCGTGTTCCAGACCGAAGCCAAGTATGCCTACTCCGAAGGTTTTGTAACTTCAAAAGGCGTTGAATCGGATGCCGGTGTAATTGCTAAAGATCTTTTCTCTTTTAAATATGCCGCGCCTTCAGTGGCGGTTGACTTAGGTGTTATTTACGAGTGGCGCCCTGATAAAGAAAAATACAAATACCAGATGGACTGCCAGGACCAATGGCGCTATGATCAAAACCGTTACAAGCTGTCTGCGGGTTTCAGCGTTATTGATATTGGAGGAATCCGGTTTAAGAAAGGAGAATACAGCGGCAACTTTACCGCCAACGTACAAAACTGGTATGTGAAGGATGCAGTTTTCCCCGATGGCTTGCAAAGTATAGACGATACGATACGGGCGCATTTTACGGTATCGCCCGATAACAAAAACAATTTTACCATGTGGCTTCCAACCAGGTTTAACATGTTTGTTGATTACAATATTGCCCATGGTTTTGGGGTAAATGTGGCAGGTTCTATTTCACCTAACATGGCTCCTAACCGGAACATGGTTCACAATCTCTCAACTTTTTCCGTTACTCCTAAATATGACCATGCCTGGTTTGGTTTCTACCTTCCTTTCACCATCGACCAAATGGCGAATCCCAGTTTAGGGGCAACCCTTCGAATGGGTCCGCTTACGGTGGGCATGGGCGATATACTCGGTTTGTTTGCCAAGAAATTTGTTTTCAATACCGATGTGCATGTAGCTTTGAAAATTACTATCCCTCACAGCAAAATGAAAGACAAGGATAAAGATGGGGTATCGAACAAGAAAGATTTATGCAAGAAGGAAAAGGGTAACTGCGAAAGCAAGGGTTGCCCCGACCGCGATGGCGATGGAATAAGCGACTCGGAAGACCGCTGCCCTGACAATCCGGGACCTGTTGAGTTAATGGGTTGCCCCGACACCGATGGCGATGGTATTGTAGATATGCAGGATTCATGTGTAACCGAAAAAGGGCCTGCTGAGTTTAACGGCTGCCCTGACCGCGATGGCGATAAGGTAATTGATAAACTGGATGAATGCCCCGATGTTGCCGGTTTGTTTGAGTTCAAGGGCTGCCCGGATACCGACATGGACGGAACCCCGGATATGATTGACAAATGTCCGCAAATAGCAGGGCCTAAGGAACACTCCGGTTGCCCCGATACCGATGGCGATGGTGTTTATGATAACGAAGACCAATGTATCAACACAGCAGGCCCTAAAGAAAACGCAGGTTGCCCTTGGCCCGATAAAGATGGCGATGGAGTGCTGGATAAGGATGATGCTTGTGTAACTGTATTCGGAGTTCCTGAAAACAAAGGCTGCCCGCAGTTAGACAAGAAAGAAATTGAAACCGTGAAAATGGCCTTCCAGAATCTTGAGTTTGAAACCGGCAAAGATGTTATTCGCAAGAGTTCGTATCCTTCGTTGAATTCATTAGCACAACTGCTGGTGAAGAAAGCTAACTACGGTTTGCGTCTTGACGGGCACACCGATAACGTAGGTGCCGATGATATGAACATGATTCTTTCGCAAAAACGTGCAGCAGCCGTTCGCATTTACTTAGTTAAGAAAGGTGTTGAAAGCACTAAGCTTGAATCTTTCGGTTATGGCGAAACAATGCCTATTGACGATAACAAAACAGCAGCAGGCCGCCAAAAGAACCGCAGGGTAGAGATGAAGATTACGTTCAAATAGAGGTCAGATTTCAGACGGTAGACATCAGACAAATGCGAAAGGCGATTCCAGAGATGGAGTCGCCTTTTGTATTCGAGGTTTTGTATTTGTATTTCAAAGTCCCCTTTAGGTGATTTAGGGGTGTATTTCCTGTATCTTCTCCATCAGCCAGCTTTTATCGGCCACATTGGTGGAGGTGGTAATTTGCTTTTTAAGGTCTGTTACCTTTTGCTTTTCTTTCACATCGGCACGATACAGTTTCATGGTAAAGCGCAGAAAGTTCATGTAGTTAACCCGATTCTGCTCGCTGATAATTTTTTTTCTTCGGAGGAGAATACGAAAGCTTTCTTTCAGTGACATCATGGGCAGGTATTCGCCCAATTCATAATAGGCTTTCATTAAAGTTACTTTAGAATCGAGCTGGTAGAAGATGTCGGAGTACAGCACATCCTGCAACAGCGGAAGCACCTTGTCATATTTCTTTTGATAGAAATAAAGTTTGGCCAGGTTGAAGGTATAAGCATTCTGCCGCTCGGCCTTCGGAATATGGTTCTTGTAATCGCGGATAAAGCTTTCTGTCCAGCTTACATCGCCTGCCCGTAAACCCACGGTTACAATATTTTTATAATCGAATTGCGAAAGGTTTCCTTCTTCATCGGTCATCAGTTTTGTTTGCAGCATTTGCTGATACAGCGCCAGCAACTCCTTTACATATTCAAGCTTGCCGAAGTTAATTCTGCGAATGCAGAAGTTGATGGCAAAGGCATACATATTACGCGAAGCCGTTTTTTGGAAAAGCGAATAATTTTCGGCCAGCCGTTTTTTGAGCTCCTGAAAGTGAGCTTCGTTTTCGGGCTCCATCAACGAAAGCACGATGCGGTAATGAATGGCAATAGCGGGGATATGGCTGTAATCATTCTTCTTTAAATGCGCCAGCACTTCGTTCATCAGTTTCACATCGCCTTCCAGCGCAAGAAAGTTTTTGTAGTGCAGTATGGCAGCCAAATAACTCAGCTTATTGATGAGATAAAAAGCATCGAGCGCCTCAATGGTTTGCAGCAGATTTTTTTCGGTAGTCCGCTGGTTTTGTGTTTCAATAAAAATGTTTTCTGCCGATTCGAGTTTAAACAGTTGCAGATAATACTCTCCGTCACGGTGGGCAGTAGCTTCCAGCTTTTTGCGGGCCAGCCTGGCAGATTCAGGATAGTGTTTGCCGAGTTTTTTTTCGGTCAGGTGGGAGAGGAGATTCCTATGCCTGCGGCTTTCGTTTTGTTTCAGCTTATCAACCACTAAAAACTCTTCGAGCTTTTTCAGCAAATCTGAAAACAGCCGCGCAAACTTCAGTTGCTCAAATTTTTTGCCGGTGTGAATGGTGCTCCAAATTTTTTTCTGTTCGAGCAAAGCATGTGTTTGCTGTTTGAAATGCGGAGCCAACGTTTCGAACAGCTTCATCAATCGCTCATCTTCATTAAAGTAAGGCGAGTTCAAAAACTTGCCGAAGCGGTTCAGTTCATAAACGCTGAGGGTTTGTAAAAGCTGGAAGAGTTTGGTGTTTTGCATGTATTTTAATGATTGTTGCCGGCAGCCGGCAAATGCCTCCGTAACTCTTACGGTAGGTATTTCTAAGTCCCTACTACCTCCGTAACTCTTACGCCAGCACTTCCCAATTCCAAAGTGCTTCCGTAATTCTTACGGCAACACTTGCCAACAGGGTATTGCTTCCGTAACTTTTACGGCCCCACTTGCCGGTTCCGAAGTGCTTCCGTAGGTTTTACGCTGCCACTTACCAATTGGTAAGTGCCTCCGTAACTCTTACGGGGCCACTTGCCAATTGGTAAGTGTTAAAATCCGGTTAAAACAGCCCTAAAACCCTCCTTATTCTTACCCTTCTCCTATACACCAATGTCTTCTATGTCTCTATTAGCGGAAGTAAATAAGTGGGGCTTAAATTATTTACCGTATAAAAATAACAATCCGTCCTGAAAATAAAAGAACTTTCCTCTTTATCTGTCTTGTGTCTAATGTCTTGTGTCTTGTATCTGCCCCGTAAAAGGCTTAAATATTGTACTTCTTTTGCCGCACAACTCTTGCATTATTTGCATCGTCAAATACTGTACACAAGGAAATGATAACTTTAAAACACCGAACTATGAAAAAGATAACCACAACCCTCTTACTGATTGCCGCTATTAATTTTTGCGCTAAGGCGCAATGGGTAAGTATACCTGACACTAATTTTGGAAATTGGCTTAACACCAACGGCTATATATCCTGCTTGCAAGGCAACAGCCAGGCAGGGTGGCAGATGGATACTACTTGTTCGGCAATAGTTAATGAAGATTCTATCGATTGCAGGTCGAGTAGCATATCCAATATAACAGGAGTTCAATATTTTGATAACCTTCGTAAGTTAACATGTATGGATAACTCACTTAGCAGTCTTCCTACCTTGCCAAGCGGCTTAACGGATTTAGTTTGCACCAAAAATCAACTAACCAGCCTTCCTTCTTTACCAAATAATTTAGTTTTATTGGCTTGCGGTTTAAATCAATTAACAGGCCTTCCTACGTTACCGAATAGCTTGGTTCTGTTGGCTACCAACTCGAACTTCCAACTTAGCAGTCTTCCTACACTGCCTAATAGTTTAAATCATTTAAACTGCTTTTCAAATCAACTGACGAGTCTTCCTCCGTTACCCAATAGCTTGACTTATTTAGAATGTTCTTACAATCAGCTGGCGAGTCTACCCGAGTTCCCTGATTCTATGTTCCAGTGTATTATTCAGAACAATCCTTTGGTTTGTCTCCCCAGGCTTAAACGCATAATAACGTTGAGTTTTCAAAGTACGCTTGTTACATGCATTCCCAACTATGGAAATGTGACCAATAGCATACCGCTCCTTAACAGTTTGCCTTTGTGCCAGCCGGGGAATGCCTGCTACATAGATACTACTTGTATTGGTTTTAAAGTTGACTCCATCACTTCTGTTCCTGTTGCCTGTAATTTTTCAAGCAATGGTTCTGCCTGTGTGTATGTTTCGGGAGGAACCCCGGGATATTTTTACCAATGGGCGAATGCCACAACTCTTCAATGCGCAACAGGGCTTGCCGCAGGTACTCACGTTGTTACAGTAGCCGATGCTAATAGCTGTTCGGTTTCGGCAAGTGTAACTATAACTGTAGGTCTCACGATGCAGGTTTCTCTAACCAAAAATGATGTTACCTGCAATGGAGGAAATAACGGTTCTGTTTGCGCCAACGTTACGGGTGGCTCTTCTCCCTTCTTGTACACGTGGAGTACCAGTGCGAACATACAATGTATCAGTAACCTTGCGGTTGCTCCTTACACGGTTACAGTTACTGATGCCAATTTCTGCAGCCAAACAGCTTCGGCTACTATTGCTCAGCCTTCTCTTTTATCGGTGGTTACTTCCCATACAAATGCCAATTGTACGGTTAACAATGGTACAGCTTCTGCAATTATTTCCGGGGGAACTCCACCGTATTGGAACGCAACCTGGGGTGGGGTGCCAGTGACGTTTCCGTATACCCGGGCAAACTTAGCTCCGGGGGTTTATACATTTTCAGCAGTCGATGCAAATAACTGCCCCGTAGCCGGTACAGAAACGGTGCCCAGAGATAGTGTGATCGTTTCCACTACTTACAATGGCAATGGCACACTGCCTGATACTATCTGTGTAACTGCATCGGGTGGCATAGCACCATATATGTATAATTGGAATGGTAACGGAACCTCGTTCGGCAATGGATGCTATGAGTTAACTTCCTTTCCGTTTGCGATAACAGTAACAGATAATAGCGGCTGTAGCACAATAAACAGCATTACCACAAACCCCTTTTCACCACTCATTGCCAATGCCGGGCCCGACCAACCCATTTGTTTTGGTGACAGTGTTATTTTGGGAGGCAGTCCTACCGCATTTGGAGGCACAGGGCCTTATACTTATTTATGGAGTAATGGTGTTGCACCGGTTTTAAATCCAACGGTATCTCCGCTTGTATCTTCAACGTATATAGTTATTATAACCGACAGCTCAGGAACAACCGCAACTGATACCGTAACTGTATTTGTAAATCCAAACCCTGTTGTAGGCACAGGTCCTCCGGCAACCATCTGCTCAGGAGCCTCTGTAACTTTAGGAGGAAGTCCTACAGTTACAGGTGGTACACCAAATTTTGCAGCCACGGTATCTAAAACAAGTTCAGGCACTAATCTCATTACTCTTAGTTCAGGAAACACAATCTCATGGGGCTTGAACCAACCTGTTTATTTTTGGTCTTCAATAGGAAACATACCTGCCGGTAATTATTACCTGCTCACAAAGAATAGCGACACTACTTTTACCATTACGGCTAATTCGGGCGGTATCACTCCGTTTATCCTCACAACAGCATCGGGTAATGTAAACATTACGATTGGCTGGTACAACTATTTATGGAGCCCCGCATCTACTTTGTCGTCAACCAATATAAGTAATCCTACTGCCTCACCAACGGTAACAACCTCCTATTGTATAACCGCAACAGATGCCGCAGGTTGTACGGCAACAAGTTGTCAAACAGTAACCTTAGATACGCAAGGCCTTTCGGTAGATTCAACAGCTAACCCTACTGCCTGCAATACCGTTAATGGTAAAATATTTGTGCTAGGCATGTGCGACTTTTGTCCTGCTTCTACTTTAACCTATTATAAAAATGGTGTTTTACAGGGGCCTTTTACCTTTTCGGGAATGGGTGGCGGGTTGGGTATTATCAATAACTTAGGAGTAGGTACTTACACCGATATTTCTATCAACTACCGAAACATGGGCTGCATCTCGGTTTTCCCCGGTCCTTTTATTTTAACCGCGCCTAATTCTCCCAATGTAACCATTGCGCCACCCGCTAATTTAACCTGTGCAGTTACCAGTTTAACCCTTACGGCTTCGTCCATAACACCGGGTGCAACTTTCAACTGGGGCGGTGGAATTATTACAGCAACCAAGACGGTTAGTGCGGCCGGTGTGTATGGAGTTACTGTAACCGACCCCAACAATGGCTGTACTGCCGCAGCTTTTGCCACGGTGGTTCAGGATACAACCTCCCCCAATGTAAATATTGCTCCACCAGCTACTTTAAGTTGTGTGGTTACATCAGTTACGCTCACCGCATCTTCTTTAACCCTTGGAGCAACATACGATTGGGGCGGAGGAGGAACCTCAACTACCAGGACAGCTTCTATCCCCGGAGTGTATTCTGTATCTGTAACCGATCCTGTAAATGGTTGTACTGCTTCCACATCGGTTACCGTAGCCCTGGATTCAGCAAGCCCGAATGTGAGTATTGCACCACCCGCTCAACTGCCTTGCAGCGGGGGCAGTGTAACACTCACGGCTTCCTCCACTACACCTTTTGCAACGTACGATTGGGGTGGAGGAGTTACCACACCAACTAAAGTGGTAAGCACACCCGGGTTATATAGCGTTATAGTAACGAGTCCCGCGAATGGCTGCACCTCTTCAGCCTCGGTGAATGTGGTTCTGTCCTCATCAGGGCTTTCCTTACAAGTGACATCCGCTACCTCAGGTGCTTTACCCGACACCCTTTGTGCCATAGTTGCAGGCGGAACGCCACCTTATTTATATAACTGGAGCGGAAACGTTCTTGGCTTACCGAATGTGTGCTTCGAGCTTTTATCGGGGGCATTTTCAATAACGGTAACCGATAATAACGGATGCTCTGCCACCTATTCTACCAACTCGCTTTGCCCTAATAACTGTGTATGGCCGGGCGATGCCGATTACAATGGCATTGCCGATAACAACGATATGCTTCCCATTGGCCTGACTTATGGCAAAAACGGACCGGCACGCACACAACAAGATATAAACTGGTATGCGCACCCCGCTACCGACTGGATTGATACCATCACTACAACCGGCAGCGGAAGCACGGGTAATAATATTATTACCGTGGCTTCTTCTGCAGGTATTTCTTTAGGCATGGAAGTTTCGGGAACAGGCATAGCAATTGGCGCAGTAGTTAGCTCCATAGCGGGCACAACCTTAGCACTAAGCATTGCAAATACAGGAACTGTAGGCGGAACAATCACATTCACCACGCCTTCCATATCCTCGGGTGTAAACTCTAAGCATATTGACTGCGATGGCAACGGCACAGTAAATGCCGATGACACCACCGCCATCCTCCAAAACTTTGGCCTTGCACACGCCAAAACAGGCGACCAGCGCCCATGGCGAATGACCGACCCGGGTATGTTTGTTCAGTTGACTCCCGACACCACCCGGGCAGGCGATACCATGTATGCCAATATCGCTTTGGGTGATTTAAATACGCCCGCCAGCAACGCTTACGGTTTGGCATTTACCATTAACTACGATGCCTCGGTGGTTGATACTGCTAAAACAAGAATCACTTTTGGTAACTCCTGGCTCGGCAACGATACCGACCGTATTTATATCACCAAAGACTTTAAA
>JAZKEP010000135.1:14651-22185 GCA_040387015.1 Bacteroidota bacterium | reverse complement strand
CTATTGCCACAGATGATATTATTTCTACGGTTACCGAACTTCGCTCTCGCGGAGTTGAATTTTTATTTGTCCCAGAAGTATATTATGAAGATGTTTGGAAGCGAGTGGGAACAATCAATGAAGATACAGAAGCTATTAAACGCCTAAACATTTTAGTAGACCGGGATGATGAAGGCTATCTTCTTCAACTTTTTACCAAGCCGGTTCAGGACAGACCAACTGTTTTCTTCGAAATCATTCAGCGTTGCGGAGCAAAGAGTTTTGGAAAAGGAAACTTTAAAGCTTTGTTCGAAGCTATTGAGAGAGAACAGGAGTTGAGAGGAAACTTATAGGAGGTTTCATTACTTTCTCGTCAGAACAGAATAATAAAACAGACTGATTACTAACGTAAGGAGGATGAACATTCCGATTACGCTTTTTTTATGAGGTGTTTCTGTTTGTGGTTCAACTGAAACCAATCGAAAATAATTCTTGTCGCAAAAACGGATGTAATCATTATTCCAGATAGAAGGATAGTTATTGTCAATCATAGCCTGATTGTATGCGGCAAACAAAGCGCTCTCTTTCATAATATCTAAGTTTTTAAGATTCGCAGCTCTGTTATTGCCGGAATTATAACCTTCATAAACTAACCTTTTCACAGGCATCGTATTCGAAGCATTTAGAAAGATCAATGCGGTTTCGTAGTGGTCGGAATGATCATTAGGATTATAAACATAGCTTGTATCGAATAAATTAAGAAAAATTTCATTTGAGTTTTTGGTTTCAAACTCTAAAATATTGCTGCATGTAGTTGATAGATCATTCCAATTGGTGTAGCGCGTTAAAGAATCGATGGAGTAATTATTTGCAAAGCGGTTTTTACGGAAGTTCCTCAAACTTAAATTACGCTGACCGTCTATTGCCCCATCTGCAAGTCGCAGAAAATAGCAAGTGATAAACTTGTAAGAAGACCGAAGCAATAAATGCCCATGAATTTTTACGGTATCGTTTTCCCATTCGTATCGCTGCTTATGGGTATTAGCCGCCAATTCTACAGAATTTTTGGCCCCTTGCTCTCTTGCCAGAAAGTAAGGAACGGGTTGTGTATCGGAAGTTGTAAGACAATCGCTGTAATCGCCAGCTGTAACATAAACTATTAGTACCCGTGATGAATCGGAGCTTTTTACAATATCATTATACGCATTTACCCCCATGAACAACTGCCAATCATCCTGATGTGCAGACACATAAACTGAAGTATTTATGGAGGCTTGCAAAAAACCAGCTGAAAAAAGAAATACAATAAAAGGAGCAACCTTCTTCTGCAAATAAATTCCCAGATGGATTATGATGTGCCTCAAAGCAGAACCAGTTAGTAAAACGATTTTCAACTATTTTAGATATTAAATGGTTTATTCAGAACAATGCAAATTAGGTTAAATCATAAAATTTTCAAGTGAATCCTCCTTTATTTGTAGAGCATGAAGTTTAAAGATTTTACAGAGCTTATTATCTGTCTGGTAATACCTTTATCCATAGGCAGTATTTCAGGTTTTGCGACTTCGTCCGCCATTACCAATTGGTACGCTGGTTTGATAAAGCCTTCCTTCAATCCACCTAATTATCTATTTGCGCCTGTATGGACAGCCTTGTATTTTCTGATGGGCGTTTCGCTTTATATAATTTCAAGAAGCGGATCCGATGAGCTTCGCTCGAAGGCTATTCTTGTTTTTTTCATTCAGTTGTTTCTCAATTTTTGGTGGAGTATTTTCTTCTTTTCTTTTGAAAGGCCTGATGTGGCCCTTGCAGAAATTGTTCTTTTATGGCTTTCAATCGTTTATATGATTTATACCTTCCGAAAGATAAACTCCGTAGCCGCTTACCTTCAAATTCCCTACTTACTTTGGGTAAGCTTTGCAGCTGTGCTGAACCAATCTATCTGGTGGTTAAACAGATAGTAATTCAACCACTACTTTCACCACTTAAACTTTATTTCCTGCTTAATATCAGGATGGATAGATTTAGCCACAGGACATGTCCGTGCTGTGTTCTCAAGAATGGCTTTCTCTTTATCTGAAAAGTTATTCTCAGGAAACTTTAAAATAGCATGTATCTCAGAAACCCTCCTTGGGCTATTTTCCATCACTTTTGTGATTTCAATTTCGGTGCCTTTCAAATCCAGATTCATATCCCGCGCTTTAATACCCATGACAGTCATCATGCAGCTACCTAGTGATGTTGCCATCATATCAGTTGGAGAAAAAGCCTGGGCCAATCCCTGGTTATCAAGCGGTGCATCGCTAAGTATCTCTGTTCCTGAATAGAGATGTGTCATTTGTGTGCGGAGGTTACCCAGGTAAACTACTTTAGAAGTCATATGTTATTTTTTTCTTGTGTCCGCAAACTTAAAGTAAAACAATTTCGTTTTAGTTTGTAATATTGAATCATGTTCAATCGTCAGTTTTTAGTCCCTCTTTTATTCCTGATTTCTTCTCTGCCATTGATCGCACAGAAGAAGCAGAAAGTTGTTGACCTTCAGGATTACAGATATAAAAAAGAAGCCTCTGGCGGCTTACGAATTCAAACCAATGGCGTTTCGCTTTACGCGGAGTATGGCTGGATAAAGGACATTTATCGAACGCGTTTACTGCAATTGGAATATACTTATCACATTGATTACCGCCAAAAAAAACAAAAATCACAAACAGAAAATGGTCGAAATTATTTCTATGGTTTTCAGAATCGCTTTCACATGATTCATTTGAGCTATGGTATAAAACGCACCATTGCTGATAAGGCCAGAAGAAATGGAGTGCGCCTGAGTTTCATCTTTTTCGGAGGGTTCTCACTCGGGTTGCTTAAACCTTATTACCTAGAGTTAATTCAGCCCAGCGATAGTAACTCTGTGCCTGTACATAAACCAGAAAGGTATTCTTCGGGAAACGAAACCCGGTTTTTGGATAAGAATTTAATTTATGGTGCTGCCCCCATTCGCTATGGATTAAATCAAATGCAACCAGTTCCGGGCGTTCATATAAAATCAGGTTTAAATTTCGATTGGGGTACTAAGGATGCGTTCGTTAAAGCGCTGGAGGCAGGCGTTATGCTTGACGTATACTATAAGCGTTTACCAATTCTGGTAAATAACCACAACCGCTTTTATCAAATAGCACTTTATCTGTCTTTTCACTTCGGGAAAAGATGGTAGATTTTTATAAAAACAAAAACTAACATGGAGCTAACTCAGGCAAATCTATTGGCAGATACCTATGAAATGGCTTATGGCCTGGTGAGGTTCTATACAGGTAATTTAAAAAAAGCTGAGCCTTATAAGCAATGGGAAGTGAATGGCGCAAAGCTAAACAGCATAGCATGGATTAATTCGCACTTATGTTGGAGCGAAAATTTCTTATTGCTACAGGCTGCAGGATCCCCATCCTGTGAAATAGCCTGGCTTGAACATTATAGTTTCGGAAGTGACGGAACTTTACACGACCCGAAAGTGGATATGAAAGTAATTCTAAACGATAGAAAAATTGTTCATGAAGCGGCTATGAATCATATACGTGGCTTAACTAATGAAGAACTAGAGAAAGAAAATCCAATGGGCATCCAATTCGGTCCGAGTAAAAGCATTAAATCCATTATTCAACATGCCATTCGTCATGAAGGTACACATGCCGGGCATTTGGGCTGGCTGTGTAAGATTAATGGAATGAAGACGGTATAAGAAATGTGACAGGCATGTAAGTTCAGGATTTAAGCACCGTCTAAAATCAAAAACCACATCGCTATGAAAAAAAAATTCCTGTATTCGTTATTTGTGCTGGCCGGCACTTCCCTGTTTTTATCGCAATGTAAAAAAGCAACCGAAGAAGATAAAGCGCTGTTTAACAAATCGAAAGACGCAACAGGCTTTACATATTACAAAAATGACATTACTGTATTGCCTTCCTCCTCAGGCAGCCCACATAATTCTTTCTTCCGGGTACGGTTCAATGCAGCAGCGCAAGCTGCGTTAACAGATAATGGTAAGCTTCCTGTTGGAAATTCATTTCCTGATGGTTCCCTTATTGTGAAGGAATTATACGATTCACAAAGCGGAAACCTAGCTTTACTGGCAGCCGGTTGGTTATGGGCCGAATTTAAGCCGGATGGTAAAGCTGCCTATTCAACCTCAAAGAAAGGCGAGGGATGTATCAGTTGTCACAATTTGTCGGGCAACAGAGATTACGCACGGCTTTTTGAGCTATTCCCTTAATAGCTTCAGTAAAGTTTTGTGCAACCAGTGTGTTGTTAGTTTTTAATATTTGTATTCTACTTACTGATGCCTTACTTAATTTTCATATTTCTTTCGATAGGTCTTTTGTTTCAGGTAAGTTCCTGCTATCTCAAAAAGAAATCCAATGAAACTTACCAAACCTATATAAAAGCTGCTCCTTATGATGCCATTATTATTCCGGGAATACCTTATGATAGTGGAAAGTCTCATGTGATGCTGAAGGTTCGAATGTATTGGGCCAAACAACTTTTCGAAAAAGGAATAACAAAGAACATTATCTTTTCAGGAGCTGCCGTTCACTCACCGTACATTGAAGGCCATTACATGAAAATACTTGCTGATTCGCTCGGCATTCCTTCGAACCATACATTTGTTGAACCCACTGCTTTGCACGGTACAGAAAATGCAGCTAACGGTTTTATAATGGCACAGCAGATGGGTTTTAAGAAGATTGCTTTAGCTACTGATCCCTTTCAATCTATTTTTCTGGAATCTTATGAGGGTGTTAACGTTAAGGGGCTGGCTTACCTCCCGTTTCCCGTGGATTCAATGCCTGCCTTCACTAAGGATCTTCCGGCTATCAATCCCGCAGAAGCATTCGTTCCTGATTTTGTGCCGCTGAAAAGCAGGCCTAAGCAATAAGCTTTCCGGCAACACCAACTTTTCAATTGAAATGTAATAGCACTACTTATATTTATGCCTTACGATTTATAAAAAAAGCAAGCATACTTATTCCTCACAATTTGAAAATTACTTACAATGAAAAACCTTTTACTATTTGCTCTTCTAAGTTTATTTGCCGGAGCAGCTACGGCACAATACTGCGGAAATTCAGGGCCGGCTCAATGCACAGCTTCAGGAGTTGTTACTGAACCAGGACTTTCACCTACCTCCGATTCGCTGCCCCCGTTGGTTAATTCTGTGAATTCCACCACGGTCATTGAATTTCAAAATTTTGATACCGTTTATTTTGGCGGCAATGCATATAAAATTCAGTCGCTTAGAATTGATAGCATAGATAATTTACCCGCGGGCTTATGCTGGGCTTCCGACAGGGTTGATAATACGTATGGCAATTCGGAAAGTGGATGTATTAAAGTGAATGGTGTACCTTGTGACTCAACAGGACAATATAAAATTCGAATTATTGCTTCTGCCACTGTTCCACCAGGTTTTACTATTCAGGTAGATGCCTCTTCTGTAGGATTACATTATTACGTGCGCCTGATAAACAATGGCGACACGGCCTCTCATCCTATTGATTCGGTATTTGTACCATTTGTTCCTTATGGTGACGAATGCACCAACGTGCCACCTACGGTGGACTTAGGCGCAGATCAAAATGTATGCAGTGGAAGCACAGTAAACCTGCCTGCTGCAATTACCGGTAGCCAAGTACCTCTTTCACTTCTTTGGCAGGCTATTGGAAATACTTTAAGTTGTGATACTTGTGCAAGCCCGCAAGTAACACTTACTCAGAATTCAACATTTGTCTTAACGGTTACAGATTCGGCAGGTAATTCAGTATCGGATAGCGTACATTACACCGTTAATGGAGTTCCTTCTGTTTCAATTTCTCCTATAGGACCGGTAGAAATTTGCGCGGGTGCTTCCGCAGTTCTTCAATCAACATCTTCTATTCCCGGTACTTATTTGTGGCAGTTAAATGGTAATAGTTTAGGCACTGCTACAAATTCTGCATACACCGCTATTGTGGGAGGCACCTACCGGGTAGTTTTAACCACCGCCAACAATTGTGTGGATACCAGCAATGCGGTAGTAGTATCTGTGATAGTTTGCACCGGTATGGATGATGTGGAAGAAGAAAGTTCAGTTTTGGTTTATCCGAATCCAGCTACTGATAAACTTACTATTGAATCAGATTTATTTATTGGCACCAAAACCGTTCTTTCATTGTTCGACATTGCAGGCAAGGAGCAAATTGTGAGTTTTAAAATACAGAATGATGCAATTACCATTAACACTGCATCGCTTCCCAAAGGCGTTTATACCATAAAGCTTAAGGTGGACAATAAAGAAATAAGCAGGAAATTCGTTAAAGCGGATTGATACTTCCAAATTAAATTAATAAGCCTGTCGGGAATTCTAAAACTCCTGACAGGCTTTTGTGTTATTAGACGGAGCTTGCTTTTGCAAGGATTATTAACTTAAATATAAAATGCTATATTTCGACTTTAAACAAACTAAGTATTATGGGTAGACCGCCAACCAGACCGAAAAGATTAAAAGATGGATTCTATATTGAAGTGCGCAATAAAGGAGCGAATTCAGGAATGAGAATACATAGCGACACAAAGGAAGCCATGCTTCTTGCTGCTGCTTCGTATGCAAAGAATAAGGAAGTTGTTGTTTTAGGAGAGCATAAGAATGATAAGTGGATGAGTGAGCAACCTGCTCCTAAAAAAAGGAAGAAAGACTAGGATTTCCTTCTCTGCTATCTTTCTATTTCCCTGTTTAATAAGGTTCACTATTCCATTTAAAACGGGTCTGTGTTCCACTCTAAAATTTTAAATCCCATTACATGGAAGATGTATTTGCTACAGAGCGATTAAAGGATCTGTTGCCAAAAGTGAGCGATTTTGTGAAGGCCGAGTTACTTCCCTTAGAGCAAGAACATCATGAACGCCCTTTTGCAGAAACTGCTAAAATTTTAGAAAAGAAAAGAGATAAAATTAAAACCCTTGGCTTGTGGGGTTTGCACCTGCCTTTAAACGAAGGTGGTTTGGGTTTAACGCTGTGCGAGTTCGGCCAATTGAGCGAAACTTTAGCATTGGCTCCCTTTTATGGACATTATGCTTTCAATTGCCAGGCACCCGACATTGGCAATATGGAGTTGCTCAGCAGGTTTGCATCGGAGGAAATAAAGAAGAAGTACCTGCACGCGCTGTTAGAAGGTAAAACGAGAAGTTGCTTCTCGATGACAGAGCCGGAGTTTGCAGGGTCTAATCCCACAAAGATGGCAACCCTGGCGGTGCGCGAAGGAGATGAATATGTAATCAACGGACATAAGTGGTTTACCAGTGCTGCTGAAGGTGCTGCCTTTGCAATCGTGATGGCGGTTACTAATCCTGAAGCAGCCCCACATCAGCGGGCGAGTATGATTATTGTGCCCACCGACACGCCCGGGTTTAATTTGATAAGAAATGTAGCCGTGTTTGGCGAATCGGGCAGCGGCTGGGCGAGTCATGCTGAAATAAAGTATGATAACTGCAGGGTGCCCGTGGGTAATTTGATTGGTGAGGAAGGAAT
>JAZKEP010000135.1:12602-14641 GCA_040387015.1 Bacteroidota bacterium | reverse complement strand
GCTGGCACAGGAACGCTTGGGTCCCGGTCGCATTCATCATTGCATGCGCTGGATTGGTATTTCCGAGAAGGCATTTGACCTGATGTGTAAAAGGGCAGCTACCCGTGAAATTGAAGATGGCGTGATGCTGGGCGAAAAGCAATTTATACAGGGCTTTATTGCTGAAAGCCGGGTGGAGATTGATGCTGCCCGCTTGTTGGTTCTACGCACTGCTCACAATATTGATTTGCATGGCGCTGCAGCTGTGCGCGACCAGATATCGGGCATTAAATTTTATGTAGCCAACATGATGTTGCGTGTGCTTGACCGCGCCATACAGGTGCATGGTGCTTTGGGGGTTTCGGATGATATTATTCTTTCTAATCTCTACCGCCACGAGCGGGGTGCCCGCATTTGGGACGGTGCCGATGAGGTGCATAAACAAAGCCTGGCCGGCAGCATACTGAAAGGATACGGGCTGAATGTGAAGAAGAAGAGAAGGACCGAATAATTAAAGAATGCCTTTCTGATTAGAGTAATAATTATCCTGTTTAGGGAAAGGAGTTTGGCAAATCTTTCAAGGGTTTTCCTTAACTCCATAATCCGCTTTCTCTAAGTCTGAATCACTCCCACACTAAACTGCTTAGTGATAGGTGCCTGGTTGGCGGCTTCAATACCCATTGAGATTATTTTACGGGTGTCCAGAGGATCAATGACTCCATCGGTCCATAAGCGGGCTGCCGCATATTTAGGGTCGAGGGTTTTAAAGTAATGGGCTTTTATTTTGTCTAGTAGTTTCTTTTCATCATCGGGGTGTATCTCCTGTCCTTTCGATTTAAGGGCCGCCACTTCAATCTGTAGCATGGTTTTACTTGCCTGGTCACCGCCCATTACCGCAATACGCGAAGTAGGCCAGGCATAAATTAGGCGAGGGTCGTAAGCCTTGCCACACATGGCATAGTTGCCTGCTCCGTAGCTATTGCCAATGATAAACGTAAATTTAGGCACCACACTGTTGGAGACCGCGCTCACCATCTTCGCCCCATCCTTGATAATGCCGCCCTGCTCGCTGCGGCTGCCCACCATAAAGCCGGTAACATCCTGCAAAAACACAAGAGGAATTTTCTTCTGGTTACAGTTCATGATAAAGCGCGCGGCCTTGTCGGCACTGTCGCTGTAGATAACACCGCCAAACTGCATTTCACCCTTTTTGCTCTTAACCACCTTGCGCTGGTTAGCAACAATGCCCACTGCCCAGCCGTCTACACGGGCATAGCAACAGATGATAGATTTTCCGTATTCCTCTTTATATTCTTCAATCTCTGAATTATCAACTAAGCGTTTGATAATTTCGTGCATATCGTACTGGCTGGTAATGCTCTCGGGAATGATTCCGTAAATCTCTTCTTCGTTCAGCGCAGGTTTTGCCGGGGCAACACGGTCAAAGCCGGCATCGGCAGGTTTGCCAAGCTTATCCATAATGTTGCGAATGGTTTTGAGGCATTCGGCATCATCTTTCATCTTGTAATCGGTTACGCCCGATATTTCACAATGCGTAGTTGCACCACCCAGGGTTTCATTATCCACCTCCTCTCCTACGGCACTTTTAACTAAGTAACTTCCTGCAAGAAACACCGAGCCGGTTCCTTCAACAATCAAAGCTTCATCGCTAAGGATAGGAAGATAAGCGCCACCTGCCACACAACTACCCATGATGGCAGAGATTTGAGAAATGCCCATAGAACTCATCACCGAATTATTGCGGAAGATGCGGCCGAAGTTTTCTTTATCGGGAAAAATTTCATCCTGCATAGGAAGAAAAGCACCGGCACTATCCACCAAGTAAATGATAGGGAGATGATTCTCCATCGATATTTCCTGGGCGCGTAAATTCTTTTTACCTGTAATAGGAAACCATGCTCCTGCTTTTACCGTGGCATCGTTTGCCACTATCATACAAAGGCGACCTTTCACATAACCCATCACCACCACTACGCCACCCGAAGGGCAGCCCCCCTGCTCCTCATACATACCGTAGCCTGCAAATTCTCCAATTTCAA
>JAZKEP010000135.1:0-12584 GCA_040387015.1 Bacteroidota bacterium | reverse complement strand
TAACCGGCTTACCCTTATCCAGCAACATGTCGATACGTTCACGGGCAGTCATCTTCCCTTTTGCCTTGTGCTTTTCAATAGATTTTTTGCCTCCTCCCTGCTTTATCTGTTCTGACAATCTTTTCAAATCGCTCATCACCAGTTTAAGGGCATCTTCATTCTTGTTGAACTCTAAATTGTTGCTTGCCATTCATTCAAATTTGAGGCGTGAAACTATTAAAAAAAGCGACTGATGAGTGCCAAGCGCATGCAGACCCTTTAACCCACACACCGAATAGCGGTAAGTAGCCGGGGCCTTGCTTTGCATCGAATAATAAAGATGGAATGACGAGTGTTGCGTTACAGATGGTGGTTGAAGAATCATCTAATCCCCGTTTTGAGGCCATACGATAAATGCAGGACCCTCCAAAATGTATTTTGCTGCCACCTGCATACCTGCAGGGGCCTCCAGTATGTATCTTGTTGCCCTCTGCATACCTGCAGGGCTCTCCAAAATGTATTTTGTTGCCCTCTGCATACCTGCAGGGCCCTCCAAAATGTATTTTGTTGCCCTCTGCATACCTGCAGGGCCCTCCGAAATGTATTTTGTTGCCCTCTGCATACCTGCAGGGCCCTCCGAAATGTATTTTTCTGCCCCCTTGATACATCAAGACCCTTCCAAAATGTATTTTGGAGGGGTCTTTACCAGTAAAAAGCACTCATTTTCCGCTTTTGGGCCGATTGACTGCTAAAAAATCATTTTTAAAAGCGGAGTTTGCTGGTAACCATAAGCACTCGGACAAGAAAGAAATGAAATCAATAGGTGATTCAAAAATAAAGCAGGAACAAATTAATACTTTGTCTACATTTAGGTTATAAACCCCGAAGCATGAAAACAAATCTCCTCCGCACCCTTGTATTTTCTTGCGTATTGTGTCTTGTGTGCCTCTCGCTGCAAGCGCAATGGGTGAGCATACCCGATACTAATTTTGGTAAATGGCTGAATACAAATGGATATGTTGTTTGTATGCAGGGTAACAGCCAAGTGGGTTGGCAGATGGATACGAGTTGCCCGGTAGTGATGGGGACGACAAGTGTGATTTGTAATTTGAAAAACATTTCAAATTTAACCGGCATTCAGTATTTCGACAGCCTTCAAATTTTGAAGTTCGGCCAAAATTCAGTTAGTAGTTTACCAGTTTTACCCAGCAGCTTAAGGACGCTAACCTGTAATGACAATCTATTTACCATATTACCGCTCTTGCCAAATGGCTTGGCTAATCTACTTTGCAGTCAAAATCAACTAAGCACCTTACCGGTTTTGCCCGATAGTTTAGTTTATCTAAGTTGTTGGGGCAATCAACTTACCAGCATCGTTGCTTTACCAAATAGCTTAACTGAATTGCATTGTCACCAGAACCAACTGGCTGGTCTACCCGCTCTCCCAAACAGTTTAGAAATATTGTATTGCAGGAGCAATGTACTTGTGTCGCTTCCTTCTCTGCCGAATAGTTTAACTCAACTGACTTGTTATCAAAACCAACTGAGCAGTTTGCCGGCTTTGCCAAACGGTTTAACTTTTTTGGATTGTTCCGCTAATCAGCTGACCAATCTTCCGGCTTTGCCAGATAGCCTTGTGAAATTGATTTGCTATGATAATCAGCTTGCATCTATGCCGGCTTTGCCTGAAGGCTTACTTGAATTACACTGCTTTACCAATCAACTTACTTCAATTCCTGACTTGCCCCAATATCTGACCTATTTGAATTGTAGTGAAAATCAGATTGTAAATCTTCCCGCATTGCCTATTGGTTTGGTCGGTTTGGTGTGTGGGGATAACCTGCTGAATAGCTTACCGGAACTACCTGACTCCCTAGGTGTACTCAGTTGTAACCGCAATCTAAACCTGGAGTGCCTGCCTCGGTTAAAGAAAATCAGATCCCTTTCTTTTTTTGATACACCTGTTACTTGCTTACCCAACTACCCTCAATACAATGTGAGTACTTACCCGCAGGTTCCATTATGTGATGCTTTTAATACAAATGGTTGTGATGTTTTTTGGAATGTAAGCGGGCAGGTTTATTTTGATGATAACGGTAATTGCATAAAGGATAGCGCGGATAAGGCCTTAATGAATATACCGGTTAATTTATGGAGTAACGGTTCTCTAATACAACAAATGTTCTCTGTTTCCTCAGGTCACTATTCGTTTGATACTGATAATAACGGAACTTATACCATTCAAATAGATACAGCACATATTCCATTTCGAATAGTTTGTCCGGCAAACGGCCTGGATACCGTTAGCGTTACTACCAGCGATTCTCTATTTTACTCCAAAGACTTTGCTGTTGAATGCAGGTCGGGTGTTGATTTAGAGGTGAGAAGTATTTCCGCGAGACGTATTCGACCCGCCTCTTTAATAACACTAGAGATACACTTAGGCAGTAGCAGCAGTTTTTTCGGTGTTAACTGCGCTATGGTTATAAGTGGTACCGTAACAGTTACTATTAGCGGGCCGGTAGTCTATATTTCTCCTGCAAACGGAGCGCTTACGCCTATAGCAAATGGCAATGTTCTTACCTACCAAATAGCCGATTTCGGTAATGTAAACTTTAGTAGCGACTTTAATATAATCCTACTTGCAGATACTAATGCACAATTGAACTCGGTGACTTGCTTTACGGTTTTGGTAACTCCCGATACAATAGATAATAACCCTGGCAATAATACTCTTACACAGTGTTTTACAATTGTAGGTTCTTTTGACCCCAACGATAAACAAGTTTATCCTGTAAGCGATGTAGATATAAACGGAGAGAAGTGGTTGACTTACACCGTCAACTTTCAAAACACCGGCACCGATACGGCTTATCATATTTATGTCACCGATACGTTGGATGCAGATTTAGATGCTTCTACTTTTCAATTGCTTGCTTACAGTCACCAACCTATGGTGCAGCTAAAAGAAAATGCTGTGCGCTTTAACTTCCCGAACATTATGCTGGTAGATAGCCACGCTAACGAGCCGCTGAGTCATGGTTATGTGCAATACAAAATCAAGATAAAAGATGGCAAGCCCGTGGGCACCGTCATTAACAACACCGCCTTTATCTATTTTGATTTTAATGCGCCTGTGGTTACGAATACTACGAGCAATACGATTGCGGTAATTAATTCTGTTGGAGAAGTCAGAAATCAGAAATCAGAAATCAGAGTTTACCCCAACCCTGCAAGTAACTCTGTTACTATTTCTGTAGATGAAACAATGCTTGGTGCAACTGCAACTATTACCGATATAACAGGCAGAAAGATGGCAACTGTTCATCTGCAAACAGTAAACAGTAAACTCTCAACCGAAAACTTTTCAAGCGGTGTTTACTTTGTGACTGTGAGTAATGGGGGAGGAAGCGGAACACAAAAGTTAGCTATTCAGCACTAAACAGAAAGGAACTTCGCAATTTTTCTATATTTGCCGCGGGGTGAGCCTCATACGATCAGCTCCTGTTCAATCCTCCAGGGCGGAAACGCAGCAAAGGCAGACGGTTGAAGCGGTGCGATATGATCAGCTTGCCCTATTTTTTTTCTCCCTCCAAATAAACGCTCTCTTTAATTTATCCACTCATCGTTGATTGTCGAAGCAGTCAATTTCTATCTTTGCGCGCATGACAGAGAAAATACTGATAATTGATTTCGGCTCCCAATACACCCAACTGATTGCAAGAAGAGTAAGGGAATGTGAAGTGTATTGCGAGATAGTTCCTTATAACAAACTACCCAAGCTTACAGATGATATAAAAGGGATAATCCTTTCCGGTTCACCTGCTTCTGTAAGAGAGAAAAGCGCTCCCAAAGTTGATGTAGCAAAGTTGATTGCCTTTTGCCCTGTGCTTGGCGTATGCTACGGAGCACAGTTAATGGCACAAACCTTTGGCGGCCTGGTGGAGAAAAGTAACCTGCGTGAATATGGCCGTGCTCACTTAAAAATAAAGAAATCGAAAGATGCTTTACTGAAAGGCGTAACCGACAATTGCCAGGTATGGATGAGCCATGCCGATACCATAACAAGCATAGGCGATAAATTTGAATTGATTGCAGGTTCTGATTCTATTGATGTAGCAGCATTCCGGTCTAAGAAGAATGCCTTTAAGAACCAGGTTTACGCTTTACAGTTTCACCCCGAGGTATATCATAGCACCGAAGGAGCTAAAGTTCTTGGCAATTTTCTGTTTGACATTTGCGAATGCTCCCATAAATGGACTGCCGCATCGTTTGTTGAAGAAACCGTTAAGAGCCTTCGTAAGCAAATAGGAAAAGAGAAAGTAATGCTTGGTTTAAGTGGTGGGGTGGATTCATCGGTTGCTGCACTTCTTTTAGAAGAAGCGATTGGAGATAATCTCCTCTGCATTTTTGTTGACAACGGCTTGCTGCGCAAAGACGAATTCGAAAATGTGTTGAATAAATATGAGGGCATGGGGTTAAATGTAAAAGGCATCCGTGCAGGTAAGCAGTTCTTAAAGGAATTAAAGGGGGTTACTGACCCTGAGAAGAAACGAAAAATAATAGGAAGGGTTTTCATCGAAGTCTTCGAACACGAAGCGAAAAAACATAAGGAGATCAAATGGCTGGCGCAGGGAACCATTTATCCTGATGTTATTGAATCGGTCTCGGTTAAAGGGCCCTCCATGACTATTAAGTCGCACCACAACGTGGGTGGTTTGCCGGATATTCTCAAACTGAAAATTGTTGAGCCGCTCCGCAACCTGTTCAAAGATGAGGTTCGCAAAGCAGGAAAGGAATTAGGCTTGGTTCCTGAGATACTTTATCGCCATCCTTTCCCAGGTCCCGGATTGGCAGTAAGAATTCTGGGAGATATTACTCCCGAGAAAGTACGTGTTCTTCAGGAAGCTGACCATATCTATACTGAGAATTTAAAGAAATTTAATTTATACAATGAAGTTTGGCAGGCAGGCGCTATTCTTCTTCCCATAAAATCGGTGGGTGTAATGGGCGATGAAAGAACTTATGAAAATGTGGTGGCCCTTCGCGCGGTGAACTCAACGGATGGAATGACAGCAGATTGGAGCCATCTTCCGTACGAGTTTCTCGCCAAAACTTCCAACGAAATAATTAATCAGGTGAAGGGTGTGAATCGCGTAGTGTATGACATTTCTTCAAAACCACCTGCTACAATTGAGTGGGAATAAATATTTTCTGTATTTATTTTCCTCGCGGTTTGAAAAATTACGCAACTCTTATACATTTGCGCTCCGCTCAAACAAAGGGAGCTTAGCTCAGCTGGTTCAGAGCATCTGCCTTACAAGCAGAGGGTCACAGGTTCGAACCCTGTAGCTCCCACTTAAAAAAAGGGATTACCTAAAAGTAATCCCTTTTTTATTTAATCTAATTCACGCACATGTCATCCTGTAACGAATTTACATCCTTCAAGATTCCTCTTGTATCAAAATACATTCTTGACTTTCCTCAACATTTATGGTTTTAAAAATCTCTTCGAGCTACCTCGAATCTAAAAGAAACGCGCTTCCTCACTTTGAGGTCAATAATTCTAAAAAGTAGGTATAAAAAGGTAGGTAGCGGGAATTTTTTTCCCCACAATAAATAGCTAACTCTAAGCCCTATTACATTTGGAAATTATGAATGGGGCCTTTTTTCCCTGTAGTTATTTCTTGTCTTTAGTTGTATGAAACTTCATATCTAAAAATACCTTGATAGCGGCACATTATTTTCTAGAGTAAAATCGTTTCTTTTCACTCATATCTTTTATTCATTAAAATCTCTTATGCAAAAAGCTATACTAACCTTTCTAATAGGCTTAATAACTTTTTCAAGCAAGGCACAGAACGACTCTACACAAAAAAATTTGGCAGAACTTTCACTGGAGGAGCTGATGGATATCTCCATCTACTCGGCTTCTAAAACCGAGGAATCTACTTTTGATGCCCCGCTGTCTTCTACGGTGCTTACCCGTGAGCAAATACAGCGGGCAGGCTGCACCACCATTATGGAAGCCATGCGGCTGGTGCCGGGTGTGATAGTGCGCGAGCAAAGCAATGGCAACTATGATATACACTTACGTGGGCTCGACAACGTGCCGCCTAATTCAAGCATGTATTTTTTTACAAACTCCACTACGCTGGTAATGATAGATAACCGCCCGGTATATAATTACCTACACGGTGGAACTTTTTGGGAAACTCTGCCTGTTGACCTGAATGATGTAGAACGAATAGAAGTGGTGCGGGGCCCTTCGTCAGCCATGTATGGACCCAATGCTGAATCGGGGGTTATAAATATAATTACCCGTAAGCCCGAGAAGAAAGGCCTGTATGCCTTGGCCAATGGTATGTATGGCCGCTTTAACACGGGTATTGCAAACGCCTCGATCGGTTATAAATTTAGCGATAAGATAAGCCTGCATGCTTCGGGAAATTTTCAAACACGGGAGCGTACACAAAATGGTTATTATATGGTTTCGAAACACCAATCTGTACCGCTTGATACGCTTATTAACCAATGGGTGCCTGCAGGTGTAAACGACACGCTACGAGGAGAAATGATTGATAGCATCAGAGATGCGCGATATCCTCATCCTCGCCTGTCGATGCGCAAATACGGGTATAATCTTTTCTTCAACTACCAGATAAACCCAAAAGCTTCTATTGCTGTGCAGGGTGGCGGGCAGAATTCGGAGGTACAGAATCTTTTCCCGGCCAATTATTTTACCACAGCTAAATCGAACAGTTATTATGCAAACCTGCGCACCCAATTGTATGGTTTTGATTTACAGGTTGCCTACGTGAATGGCACACAGGCGCCCAATGTTGGCGTGGTGCCATGGAAATGGGATTTTAATACAACCGATATAATGCTGGAGTATAGAATGACCAAGGTAAAGAACCTGATTATTACCCCGGGTATCAACTATCGCAGGGCAGCATATAACGACCGGAAATATGTGCGCGAAGAGATTTATAATGAAGGCTTTTTTAATACCACCATACAAACCCGATCGGTAGCGGGTTATTTGCGGGCGGATTATACCACCTTAAAAGATAAGCTGCGTTTAGTAGCTGCCGGGCGGATGGATAAATTTTTTAATGGCCCTTCAAAAGTTTATTTTTCGTGGCAGGCTATTGTTACTTACAAACCGGCACCTAACCACATACTGCGGATAATGCAGGCCAGAGCTAACCGCTCGCCTTTACTAATTGATAACTTCCTGAATCAAGCCTCAAATTTCAATGATCCTCAACTGGGACAGGGCCAGGTGCAATTACTCGGCAACAAAGAACTTAAGCTGCTAACTACCGATGCGCTTGAAATGGGATATAGGGGAAAACTAAAAGACAACCTCGAACTGGACCTGGTGGTGTTCGGCACCCAAACCAAAAACTTTTCGAATATTGTTTACACCGATTTATCGTACGATTCAGTTAATGCAAGAACAAATGTGATTTTCAAGTTCACAAACATTCCACTTTTAGTACGTCAAATCGGAGGAACTGTATCATTCAATTATGTGGTGGGTAAATTTCAAATTAAACCCTATTTAACGGTGCAATACACCACTCTGTTTAATTATTCGCCTTACGCATCTGCTCCCGGGGCCGACACGGCATACTTTATTCCTGATCCGGCTGTTTACAACATCAATTCGGGCCAAGGAACCATTCAGAAACACCTTGCCACCCCTGCACTTTACGGAGGAGCTTATGTTAACTGCCAGGTAACATCACAGCTTAACCTTAATATGAACGCCTATTTTTTAACGGGCACCACCCAATTAGAAAGTGCCAACCTTACTTATAACGATGGCAAGCGGGGTGTGCAGAACATGACTCCTAAGTTTATTATGAACGTAGTGGTTTCCTACACCTTCTTTAAAAAGCTTACCTTGTTTCTGAATTTTAAAAACTGCTTTACTGATAAATCAAGGGAATTCTTCAGAGCTGACTCTCCGGGATTCAAAGTGTTAGGCGGTGCTAATTTTGAGTTTTAAGAATGAGAGCTAAAACAGGCATACAACTCTTATTTACCTTGCTTCTGCTTGGTTCTTTCACTTTTCCCATTACTGCGGAAAACGAGGAATACAGTATCAAGGCTGCCTTCATTTATAAGTTCACTAATTATATTGACTGGGCTAGCGAAGAAGTACAAAGTAGCGGCAGCGACTTTGTTATTGGCGTAGTCGGCTCCTCACCTATTTATGACGAACTGAACGAACTGGCAAAAACCAAAACTATCAAAGGCAAAAAAATCGTTGTCAAAAAATACAATACTCCTGAGGATATAGGGGCCTGTCAGATTCTTTTTATTTCGCGCAAGGTCACTAACCCTTTGTATGAAATACTGATTTATGCCAAAGATAAAGGAACCCTTACCATCAGCGAGCAGCCCGGCTACGCTTCGTTGGGTACCCAGGTAAATTTTGTGCTGGTGGATAATAAATTAAAATTTGAAGCCAACCCGCGAGCCATGTTTGCTGCCGGAATCACCGCCAGTTCGCAACTACTGAAATTAGCCATTATAGTAAACTGAAAAGTAATGGCTAAGCTGCAAAATACTTCTATTCAAAGAAAGCTTATTATCATTCAGGTGACTACTGCGTTTATGGCGGTGCTTATATGCTGCGCTGCTTTTGTTTATAACGACATTAGCGTGTTTAAAGAAACCTCGGTAAAAACCCAATATTCTATTGCCGAAGTAATTGGCATTAATGCAGCATCAGCACTTGAGTTTGCCGACCCTGAGACGGCTCATAAAATGCTGCTGAAATTAAGGAGCAACGCCTCTATTTTAAATGCTGTGATAGAAGACAAGGGCGGAAAAGAATTTGCGAGGTATAACAAAAAGGGCTACGAAAGTTTCTCCTTTCCTTCTTCCGCAACCGGTGATATGGAAACGCAGAAAGGTTTTAGCCGGCAATTTGTAGTGAGCTATAAAATTACCGATAAAGAATTTCTAGGCACTGTAAGGTTGCGATCAGAGTTGAGTGAATTTGATACGATTGTTTTAAGCTACATTAAAATTGCTGCTTTGATTTTATTGGTAAGCCTGGCGGTGGCCTTACTCATTTCCAGTATTCTTCAGCAATCTATTACCACAAGGCTTTTTGCGCTTGTGAATAAAACCAAAGAGGTGGCCGATACCGATAACTACAACCTGCGGGTTCCGGTTGATGGCAGGGATGAAATTGCAACTTTAACCGCATCGTTCAACCACATGCTTGGCCAGATAGAAAAAATGCAGGGGCAGCTTAAGGGCACTAACGTTTCGCTGGAACGAAGGGTGAAAGCGCGCACCAACGACCTGGAAGCCGCTAATAAAGAACTGGAGCGCTTTGTGTATGTAGCCTCTCACGATTTGCAGGAACCGCTTCGAACCATTTCTAATTACACCAGCCTGTTGCAGGAAGGGTATGCAGATAAGTTGGACCCGGTGGCAAATAAATACCTAAACAACACGGTGAAGGCGGCTTCGAGGATGCGCACACTGATTAAAGATTTGCTGGAGTTATCGCGTATTGGCAAGGATGTGCAGCTTACAAGCGTTGACACTAAGAGCATTTTAATAGAGGTAGCCGCCCAACTGGATGCTGCCATTAAGGAAAGCAACACTAAGATTACCTATTCGGGCCTTCCGGTGCTAACCGGCAATGCCGTAGAACTAAAACAACTGTTTCAGAATTTAATCAGCAATGCCATTAAATTCCGCAAGAAGGGAGAGCCCTGCACCATAAGAATAAGTGCCGAGGAAAAGTTGAACGAATATCTTTTCTCTTTTAAAGACAATGGGATTGGTATTGAAGAACAATATAATGACCGTATTTTTGTAGTGTTTCAGCGGCTACATGACCGCACCGAGTACCCGGGCACAGGTATTGGTTTGGCTACCTGCCAGAAAATTGTAGCTCTGCACAAGGGTAAAATTTGGGTAGAATCAAAACTGGGCGAAGGCAGCACGTTCTATTTTACCCTTTCTAAAAATTTAAATTAACCCTATATTTAACTGTATGAAAAAAATCAATTGTATCCTGCTTATAGATGATAATATTGATGACAATGAATATCATGAAATAATTATACAGCAGGCCGGAGTATGCAACCTGGTGCGCACCGCAAAAAATGGAATTGAGGGGCTGCAGTATATTCAAAACGCTGCTAAGCCGGGCATGGAGCAGGAGTATCCTAAGGCCAACCTTATATTTTTAGATATAAATATGCCCAAGATGAATGGCTTCGAGTTTTTAGAAGCCTATCATAAACTCGATAATAGCCTGAAAGCAGAAATTGTAATTTGTATGCTTACCACCTCGCTGAACCCCGATGACCATAAAGCTGCTATGGACATAAACGAGATAAATGAATTTCAGCGTAAACCTCTTACCGTTGAAATGCTAAATGAGATTATGGAGAAATATTTCAAAGAAGAATAATTCCTTACCTGCAGGTTTTACTAGGGTATTCTGGTATTGGCCAATTGGGGCATTAGAGAGTGGCGAATGCAATGAATTAATTATTGATTATCTCCCTAATCAACTTTTTTCCTTTTTCGACCCACGTTAGACAGCCTCACTACCACATTGAACCCCCATTGGCTCAACGATTCCTCGCGCCCCATGTGAATATTCATGAGTGCGCCTTTAATAAGGCCCAGCATATAATAAAGGGTGCCTTCGCTATAAATGGTTTGCCCTGCATTGGTGCCAAGCAGCACTCTCGATTGCTCCATGAGTGATTGTGCTCTATCATATAGTTGCAAAGCCTCCTCGCGAAGGGCCAGCGCCTCGGTTTTAGCAGCCTCGAAAGCGGCCATATCCACTGCCGGATGATTGATAAGCGGGCTGGATGCTCCCAGTTCATCATGCTTTTCCCAAACTCTTTCAATCAACTTGGTGTATTTATTCGGATTTCGAATAGGAATATCAACTCTTACTGTTTTGCGAGGCATAATATCTTTGTTATTTATAAGTAAGTAAAATATTATTCTACAATAATAATATTTTATTTTAGAAATTTTACTACTATTTTTAGAATAAATTAAATATTTTAAAAAATACTAGAAAAGTATTTTTTAAAACTTACTATTTCTTATAAAAAACTAAGAATTTTTTAATGAATACTTTTATAGTTTTCTAAAATAAAATGTAGGTATATTATAATTCTAATGGCAACCAAAGGTTATAAGAAGACAAAGATATTGAGTCTGATTTGTTGGTTTACGAAGCCACCAACAGATTTAGTGGGTAGATTAAGATGATGTATATGGATACTTTACCGCATGTTATTACGCGGATATATGTGCAGGCAGAAATGCCAATACTATCAGCACGCTGTGCTGGTGTTTAATTTTAAATATCTGCTCATGCAGACGCCTGATAAGAACCTTAGGCCTTATCGACCACCTTACTATTCAGTTAAGGCAATGTTCATTTTTGGTGCTGCCTTTGTACTACTTATAGCTGGTTCCCTGTTTAGAAAAAAAATTGTCGGCAACAAGATGGGTTACAATTTGCCGGATGTAGCGGTTACCGCTGGTACCGCATAGATGCGGATAACGTGTTTTTAATTTACTGCACAAACGGTTAATCTGCCGGTTCAGCCTAGACTCGTCTATCTTGGTCATAATGTATTGTTTTTTATGGATGCAAGCTAAAGTTATGCCAACCGGGCATCCGATAACCATTCGCAAACAGCCCGGAATCCGGCAACCTAAAAGGTAGAATTCGAAGGCGAAACAAATCCCCATTTCGAGGAATTTAATCCTCTCATTTTAGAACAGCCTTTCTACTCATATGCGAAAAAGTGTTTGCACAATAATTGAAGCGCTTACCAAAAAAATATGAAAAATATATTCCTACTACTCATAGTGGTCGCATCCTCCACTGCCAACGGACAATGGTGCACTGAAATTGTATTAAACTTTACACATTCCGCTTCGGGCACCACGGTCCAATTTACCGACCAAAGCTCAAGCTCTAATGGCTGGGCAATTGAGAAACGGTATTGGGATTATGGCGACTCCATTGTTGATTCAATAATCCTTAATCCCGTTCATACGTATGCCGAGCCTGGCATCTACAATGTGTGTGTTACCGTTCATGGTGTTTTACCTGGCGATAGTGCAACAGAACTACATTGCATGGCCACCAAATGCAACCAGGTTCAGGCACTTGGAACAGGCATCAGCAACCTTGATGATAATGAATGGCAGATTTACCCAAATCCGTCCTATGGTCGTTTAAAATTAAAAGGTAACACAGATAAAATACAATCACTGTCTCTCTGTAATAGTATCGGCCAAGTGGTATACACCTATCATGCAATAAACGGGTGGGTGGAACTGCCATCTGATTTAAACCCTGATTTATACTTTGTGAAAATCAGGATGGAAAACGGAAAGGAAAAACTCATCCGGCATCTTGCTTTATAAAGCCGTACTTGTTTTGTTAGGGGATTAATAAAGTTATGTCAATATCCCACGCCTAAGATTTACAAATTAAAAGAGGGGCTTCTGCTTTTACAGAAGCCCCTCTTTTAATAACTAATTTTTTTATCAAAGGTCGTTAAGCCATTTGATTAAAT
>JAZKEP010000134.1:0-3761 GCA_040387015.1 Bacteroidota bacterium | reverse complement strand
ACCTTGCAACTACAGTGGAAGGAATTTATGCGATAGGGGATGTTGTGAAGGGTGCTATGCTTGCCCACAAAGCTGAAGAAGAAGGTGTTTTTGTAGCAGAAACAATTGCAGGACAAAGACCTCATATCAACTACAATTTAATTCCAGGGGTTGCTTATACATGGCCAGAGGCTGCCAGCGTTGGGGCTACTGAACAGGAATTGAAAGCCAATAATGTATCATACAAAGCTGGCAAATTCCCTTTCCGTGCTTTAGGTCGCGCAAGAGCAAGTGGCGACTTAGACGGTTTTGTCAAAATACTTGCCTCAAAAGAAACAGATGAAATTTTGGGTGTTCATATCATTGGTGCCCGGGCTGCTGATTTAATTATACAGGGAGTTGTGGCTATGGAATATCGCGCCAGTTCCGAGGATATTGCCCGAATGAGCCATCCGCATCCTACTTATACTGAAGCCTTCAAAGAAGCTTGTTTAGATGCTACTGAAAAGAGAGCACTTAGTATGTGAGTTATCTCATACAGTTTTATCCTGATTTCAGTTGCGACATAACTCTCTTAAAATACCACAAAAGAAAATTATGCAAAGGAGTTTTGTAGAATATTTTTGTTTCATTGTGTTTAAACTATAAATCCTTTTGCAAAAGCCCACATCGTCTATTCTAATAATAGGCACGCAGCGCTCCGGTTCAAATATGCTGCGACTCATGCTGAATCAGTTACCCGAAATTGAAGCTCCCCACCCACCGCACCTTCTTCAGATTTTTTTTCCCTTGATTCATGTGTATGGAGATCTTAAAAACGATTCTAATTTCAAAAAACTGATTGATGATATCTGTTGTTATGTTGATGCAAATCCTGTTCCATGGTCAAATGTTGAGCTAGGCAGAATTACCGTATTTAATCGTTGTACACAACGCACCCTCGTTGAAATATCGAAAGTTGTTTATGAACTAAAAGCTGAAGCTAAAGGGGCAAGCTACTGGTGTTGCAAGAGCCTGGCTAACGTTTATTTCATTCCCGAAATTGAAAGCGGGGGATTGAATCCCTTTTATATTCACCTGATTCGTGATGGTAGAGATGTGGCTGCATCTTTCGAAAAAGCGATTGTCGGTGAAAAGCACATTTATTTAATTGCTAAACAATGGAAACTTGAGCAGGAGCTTGCTTTAAGTATGACCGCAAAATATGCAAAAGACAGGACGACCACACTTCGCTATGAAGAGTTTATCAGAAACCCTAAAGTTGCGCTGACCCCTATTTTGGAAAGACTGGGATTGGAGTGGAGTGATGAAATTTTAAATTTTTATCAGAGTGAGGAGGCAAAGCGAACTGCTGCTGCCGGTGATATGTGGCGCAACGTGGTAAAACCAGTTGATAGCACTAATATGCGCCACTACAGTGAGCGACTAACACAGGAAGAAATACTCATTTTCGAAAGTGTGGCTGGCGATATGCTTGTCCTTCTCAATTACAAGTTAGACAACTTAACCGAAAATCTAAAAGCTGAATTCAGCAATGAAGAAATTGCTTCTTATCACAAACAGAATGACATTTTGAAGAAAGAAGCAAGACTGAAGTATGCCAAGGATTTGGCTTTGCGTATACCTCAGGAAAATATAATAAGCGAAATAAAATCGGTCAACATAAATTGAAACGCCTGCTAATTACCGGAGCATCGGGTTTCCTCGGCTATCATTTGCTAAGGTTGGCATCTGTCAATTGGGAAGTTTACGGTATCACTTACTCAAAGAATTTTTATTGCGAAAATACTACCGCCATCAATTGCGACATTCGCAACTATATAGAGCTCGGAAATTTTATAGATGATATAGAGCCTGATGCGGTGATTCACACTGCAGCCATTTCCGATGCCAATTTCTGCGAACAAAACAAAGAGTTGAGCTATGAAGTAAATGTAGAAGCCACGCGAAATCTGGCCGGCATTTGCTGCGACTACAATATTCCGTTCTCATTCACCTCCACTGATTTGGTTTTTGATGGTAAGAAAGGAAAGTATCAGGAAGAAGATGAAAAAAATCCGCTGAGCACCTATGGTGAACACAAATCCATTGCTGAAGATGAAGTACTTAGAATTTGTCCGAGGACAACAGTAATGCGATTACCACTTATGTTTGGTTATCCGGAGGCCAGTACTTCTAATTATCTTAATAAATTCCTTTTTCAAATAAGAAGCCGGGAAAGCGTAAAGCTTTTTCACGATGAGTACAGAAGTGTATGCGGAGCAAAAAGTATAGCCGAAGGAATTTTGAAATTGTTTGAAAATAATTCCGGTATTATACATCTTGCCGGAAAAGAAAAATTGTCGCGGTATGATTTCGGTATGATGGCTGCTAAAGCTTTTGAGTTAGATACTTCGCATATTCAATCCTGTTCACAAAAGGATTTCCGGATGAATGCACAAAGACCTGCCGATGTATCGCTTGATATTGCAAAAGCAGTAAGTTTGGGTTTCAATCCCCTGCTAGCTGAGGATGAACTGAAATTAATTGCTATCAATAAATATTTCGATTGAAAAAGCTTCTTCTCCTCACTTTCATCCTTGTTTCCTGCTCATTATATTCTCAGAGTGAATCTTTACTAAAGCCGGGCAGAGTTATCTTTTACAATGTCGAAAATCTGTTCGATACGCTTAATGATCCTGAAACACAGGATGAAGATTTCCTTCCTGCTTCCAAAAATAAATGGAATACAAAGAAGTATCGGCTGAAACTAAATCATATTGCAAAAGTGTTTGCAGCAATGCTTGACACTATACAACCGCTGGTAATTGGTTTGTGTGAGGTAGAAAATAGAAAAGTGCTGGAAGATTTAATTGCCCAGCCTTTGCTTAAAAAATTTCATTTCCGCATCGTTCATCACAATTCACCGGATGAAAGAGGAATTGATGCTGCCATCTTGTACAATACCAATGCAGTACAATCTGCTTTTGATGCCACGCTCAAAGTACAGTTTCCCTTTGACCCTGATGATAGAACACGCGACATCCTTTATCTGAAAACCTATCTGAACGAAGGAGAACCGGTTTGGTTTTTTGTAAACCATTGGCCCAGTCGCAGAGGAGGCAAAGAAGACTCAGACGATAAGAGGCAGTATGCCGCAAAAGTTTTGAAAGATAAAATTGAAAATATTTATGCCGGGGAGCAGTATGCCCGCATAGTTGTAATGGGCGACTTCAACGACAACCCCGATGACGAAAGTTTATTAGCACTTAGCAAGCTCGATAAAAATGGGAGAGCCGAAAGAATGGTGAACCTGATGAAACCGTTGAAGGACAAAAATGAATTTACCCTTAGATATATGGATGCCAGAGATGTATTCGACCAGTTTATTGTTTCTGAAAACCTTCTTGATACAAAGAATCCCTTCTGTATCAGAAATTCAAAAGCCCGCATATTTTCTCCGGACTTCCTTTTATTCAAACATCCAAAGTATGGTTTGATTCCCAATCGAACATATACCAGCGGCAGATGGGTTGCAGGCTACAGCGACCACCTGCCTGTTTACATGGATATCGAGTTTAAGTAACCGGATACTCGAAGTAATTTCTTTCTGTTTCCCATAGGCGCACCTGCAAATCGTATTTCGCATCAAGCTTTGTACGCAGAAGATTATAAATGACCACAATAATATTTTCACCTGTAGGAATAAGGTCTTTAAATTCAGGTCAATCGAGATTTAGATTTTGATGATCGAAGCGGTCGTGCTCTTCGCCCTTAATAATTGCTTTCAGTTCCGCTATGTC
>JAZKEP010000133.1:15384-17975 GCA_040387015.1 Bacteroidota bacterium | reverse complement strand
CACCCGAATAAAGTTGAGTACCACCCCGGGTCTATACTCATAATCATATCCCAACTTACAGCAGATTCAGTGGTAGCAAAAACAACGATGAATGCCGCACATAACAATTTGGAACGCTTATAAACTTTCGGATCCATCTGGTCAGTTCTTGCGAAGAAGTTATTCATCCATCTTGAGAACAGGAACCACAGAACCGCATAAATGAGCACTCTGCTTACCCAGAAAGCAGGGGCAAAGAAAATGACCTTGGTACTGTATTTTTCGGGAACCGGGTTCGTATGAAGTATTTCTTTTACAGGATCGTAAAGCGTATGAACACCTGCCAAACCAAGACCTAAAATTATCACTAACAAGAAACCGCCAATTCTGGTAAATGCAGAAAGAGAGAGGAAAATTCTTTTCTCCAAAGTCTGCCAGCTTCCATAAGCTATTTGCCCGGCTGCAACTGCGAACAAGCCGAATAAGCCAATACCCGTAAAGTAATAGGTGTTAGCTAAAATATTCGACCATAAACGTGCGTGGTGATTTTGAGGATACAAGAAAAAAACAACTACCAATCCGAGCAAACCAATACCCATCATGATAAATAGATTTTTCTTTAACTTGTCGGTAAAATCAAAAGTCTCTGTCATCTTTCAGTTTATTTTTTCGTGCTTGAAGTATCGGAGGAAGCAACGGCTACCTCTCCTATTCCGCCTAATTTTTTAATATATTGAATCACCTGCCATCTTTCATTTACAGAAAGCTGGAATCCATAGCCTCCCATCATGTTTTTACCATAACTAACACTATAGAAAATCGCTCCATCCTTCAAAGTAGGAAGAAGAGTTTTGTATGGTTGAGGTCGGGAAGTAAAAGGGCCATCGCCACCGCCCGGCAATTCAATCAACTGACCATTTCCTTCTCCCTTCTCCCCGTGACAAGGGGTACAATTGATATCATACAATCTCTTTCCTTCTGCTAAACTAGCTGCTGTATGTTCAAGAGGGTCCTGAATTTCGCTGGCCGCACGAACTCTTTCCGCATCCTGTTTTGCCACGTCATAAGAGAAGTGGTTCTTCATTACATAACTCATCAAAAGTGATTGGTTAGTCTTTATCTTCTCATCACTCGGAATGTATCCGTAAGGGATTGTTCCTTCAACCGGTTTGCGTGCTGACATGTTATTTCCTTCAGGCGTAGTTATCTCGCTGGTGGAGTAGGTTTCATACGCGTTGGAATAAGTCATGTCGGGCATGTAAATTCTTCCCGGATATTCTTTACCCGCACGGCTGCATGAAGCAAGTATCATGATTGCTCCAAGAACCGGAATTAATTTTATGCTATTTTTTCTCATTGTCTGAATTACAATTTCCTTTTTACAATCCTTCATTTTCGGCAAATACTCTGTCCTTAACTTCCACTGCTCCTTCTTTCTTACAAGTATTTTTGATAGAATCTATATCTGCACTGGAAAGCTTTTCTGCATCGAATACTAATGCAAAGCGGTCGTCAGTTGTTCTCTTGTCATAAATTCTTGGAACTTTTCCCGGCCAGAGTTTATTACGAACCAAATAAGTCAATGTCATTCCCCATGCGGAGAACAATACCGTTAATTCGAATGTGATGGGAATAAAAGATGGAATAGGCCAGTTTGGTTTACCTCCGAAGTTGATTGGGTAGTTGGTTGTCATTACCCAAGTCATGAAAGTAAGTGCCAACGTCATTCCTGTGGCACCGAAAAAGAAACCGGCAGTATGCAAACGGGTTTCTTTGTAACCGAGTGCATCTTCCAATCCGTGAACAGGAAATGGTGTTAAGCTGTCGTAAATCTCAATTCCTTTTGCGCGAATGTGCTCAATGGCATGAAGGTAAACCTCTTCATGATCCCAAAGACCAATTACGAATTTGTTTGATGAACTCATGTATTTTGAATTACTATTTTTTGAATTACGAATTACCCTTTTGAATCTTTATCTAAAGGACCAATTGTCTGTGCACCGACATAACCCCCGTGAGTTGCGCTTTCTTTTTTCGCTCTTTCAGCTTTCGCTGCTTCTGACGATATTCTGAATATTGCTTTTACCTCGGCAATAGCAATAGTTGGGAAGAAACGAGAGAACAATAAGAACAAGAAAAGGAATACTGAAATTGAACCTGTGTAAATTCCGATATCAACCCATGTAGGTGAAAAATATGCCCAACTTGACGGAAGATAATCGTCAGCCAAAGAAGTAACAATGATTACGAAACGCTCGAACCACATTCCAATGTTTACGAAGATAGATAGGATGAAAGTAACCCAAAGATTTCTACGCATTGATTTGAACCAATACAATTGCGGAGAAAGCACGTTGCAACTCATCATTAATGCATAGGCCCACAGATACTTTCCAAGGATACGATTGTAGAATGCAAACTGCTCATACAAGAAACCTGAATACCATGCAATGAACAACTCAGTTAAATAAGCGATACCTACTATCGAACCGGTAAGAACAATAATCTTGTTCATAGATTCAATGTGAGCGATCGTGATATAATCTTCCAGGTTAAATAGTTTTCTGCTGATGAGCATCAAGGTCTCCACCATAGCAAATCCGGAGAAAATC
>JAZKEP010000133.1:12962-15374 GCA_040387015.1 Bacteroidota bacterium | reverse complement strand
CCTGCCACAAAGTATGGAGGAAAAATAGTTGTGTGCCATCCGGGGATCACTGAGGTGGCGAAGTCAAAAGATACTATCGTGTGAACCGAAAGTACGAGCGGAGTAGAAAGACCGGCAAGAACTAATGAAAGCGATTCGAAACGTTGCCATTGCTTAGCACTTCCCATCCATCCAAAAGAAAGGATGTTGTAAATGTATTTTCTCCATTTTCCTTTTGCGCGATCACGAACTGTTCCGAAATCGGGCATTAAACCTGAATACCAGAATAATAATGAAACTGAGAAGTAAGTGGATATCGCGAATACATCCCAAAGAAGTGGTGAGTTGAAATTCACCCAAAGTGGACCTCTTGTATTTGGAAGAGGGAAAATGAAACCTGCATCCCAAACACGACCCATGTGAAATATCGGAAACATACCTGCGCAGATTACCGCGAAGATTGTCATCGCTTCTGCTGCACGATTAATACCTGTTCTATAACGCTGACGGAATAACAATAAGATAGCTGAAATCAAGGTTCCCGCGTGACCGATACCGATCCACCAAACGAAGTTGGTAATATCCCATGCCCAACCAATTGTTTTGTTCAATCCCCATGTTCCAATTCCAAACCAAACTGTCCATCCTAAACAAAAAACAAAGAAGACTGCACCCGCTCCGGTTAGAAGGGTTGCAATCCACCACATGGTTGAGTTTCTTTCAACAGGAGCAACTAAATCATCAGTTATTTTGGTGTAGTTTTTATCTAAACCGTTGATGAGGGGCTCCCGGAATTCTGATTCGTATGCGTGCATTTTAAAAAGTTAATCAGTTAATGATAAATCTCTATTCCTTAAACTTTCTCGTGATAGTAGTCTATCACTTCATATTTTTTCTCTTCTTCTCTGTTTCTAACTTGTGTCAGATAAAGCACATTCGGCATGGTGTGAATTTCTTCAATCACTCCGAAGGCTCTTTCATCGTTGAACAATGCGGTTACCGCACTTTCTTTATTATTTCTGTCACCAAAAGTAATTGCGTTTGTAGGGCAAGCATTCTGACAAGCTGTAACAGTATCTGCGTCTGTAACAGTTCTGTTCTGTTTCTTGGCATCCAACTTACCACTTTGTAAACGCTGAACACAGAAAGAACATTTTTCCATAACTCCTCTTGAACGAACTGTTACGTCAGGATTCAACACCATACGTGTAAGTGGCTCATGTAATCCAAGCGTTTCGCTGGCTACGTTTGCATCGTTACCAGTGCCATATTGCTTATCGAAAGCATCTGCCTGCTGATAATCGTACCAGTTGAATCTTCTTACTTTATAAGGACAGTTGTTAGCGCAGTAACGAGTACCGATGCAACGGTTATATGCCATTTGGTTGAATCCTTCGCTACTGTGATTTGTTGCAGCCACCGGACACACGTTCTCACAAGGTGCGTTGTTGCAGTGCTGACATAACATCGGTTGGAAAACTACATCCGGATTATCTGCTTCACCGGTATAGTAGCGGTCAATACGCATCCAATGCATTTCGCGGCTGCGGATTACCTGATCTTTACCGACAACAGGAACGTTGTTCTCTGCATTACAAGCAACCACACATGAACCACAACCGGTACAAGTATTCAAGTCAACCACCATACTCCAGTGATGACCGGGGTGCTCGTGCTCATAATAAAGAGTCACCATTTCTTCAAGAATATGATGGCGATCTTCATTACCTGCGTGCGGATCTTTTTTATATTCTTTAAGGGTAGTTTCTTTTACTGTCTTTCTTGTCTTCACACCACCTAAATCTTTCATGGTGATATTGAAGTGTGTCTGAGTGATAGCTACTTTCTGAACTTTACCGGTTTTCTCAATAGTTGCCTTGGCTACATTGGTAAAATTTTCTTTACCGCTTAAAAGTCCAAAAGCGTTCTTACCTACCATCAATTCTTCATGCGCTACGACATCTCTTCCGTATCCAAGTGCCACACCAAAAACCCCTTCAGGAGTTCCGGGAACACCTACAACAGGAAGTTCAATGGATTGTCCGTTTACAGTAAGTTTTGCAACGGCATATTCTTTTGATTTGAAATCCGGGTCAATATTGTAGCCATTCTTATTCATCCACCGCGGATTGGCAATAATGTAGTTGTCCCAAGTTACTTTCGAAACCGGATCTGGTAATTCCTGTAACCAAGGATTGTCTGCCCAATATCCATCACCCACCGCAATTGATTCATAGAATTTAACCTGAACATCGCCAAGTGTAGAGATGGCCGAAGAAAGATTTGAAACCGCTCCGGCTACATCACCTGCTGAATAGGAAGCATTTCCTGTTGCCGGAAGTTCAACTTCACCATCAGCTATGGCATTATCCCAAAAAGCTAGAGTGCCGTTGTATGTTGACTGCTTGCCGTAAAAATTAGACTCCCAGTTTT
>JAZKEP010000133.1:6799-12891 GCA_040387015.1 Bacteroidota bacterium | reverse complement strand
AAAATTCATAGTAAGAACCTTCCTTACCAGCCCATTTCAAAAGTGTTTCCTGAACCTGACGTGTATCGAACAATTTTGAAATAGCAGGTTGAACAGTATTTAAAATTCCTTCTTTAGGTTCTGCATCATTCCAGCTTTCGAGCCAGTGGCTATCCGGAAGAATATATGAACAAGCTACAGATGTTTCATCTACACGGTTAGCAAAGGAAACGCTTACTTCTGCTTTCTTCAAAGCATCAGCTAAACCTTTAATCGGTGAAGTGAAAACAGGGTTTGATTCATAGAATAAAACCGCCTTAATACTTCCATCGTTCAAGCCATCAATTATGGTAGAAACTGATTTATCAGAACCTTGCTTTGTATTGTATGGTCTGTCCCAAGTGATGGTAGTTCCGTAGTTGCCAAGAGCATTGTTAATAGCGTTTACAATGATTTGAGCATTTACGTTATTGGAACCACAAACCAGAAGCGATTCACCCTTTGCACCTAATAACTCCTGTGCAACTTTTCCAATCTTCGCGTTCTTAGCAGATCCACCCCCAACTATTACATTATATAAGTCTATCAGTCCCCCTTGTCCTTCAGATGGCTTAACCGAAATACGTGTATCTGCTTTGTAGCCTGTAATAGTAGGAACCGACTCAATCTGAATGTGGCGGCTCATCTCTCTTTTATCCTTGTTTACTCTACGATTTTCTGCATAGTCAGCAGCAAATTCCACCGGAGAAAGCCAAGTGCCAAGAAAATCGCAACCAACACCAACAATAACTTTTGCTTTGGAAAAATTGTATGAAGGAATTAAACGTTTGCTGAAATTTTTCTCGTTGGCATCCAGAATACCTGAGTAAGAAATACCATCATATACTAAATGCTCGAACTTTCCACCGAGTGAATTACCGAACTCGGCAATTACTGCTTTAGTAGAAGGAGAAATTACGGTAGATGAAAACAAAACAACTTTACCTGAAGCAGCGGCACTCTTCAACTTCTCTGCTACTTCTTTATCCGCAGTTTCCCAGGTAATATTTTCTTTTCCTCTTTTCGGATTGCGGAAACGCGCTCCGTCATATAAACTAAGAACAGATGCCTGCGCACGCGGGCTTGAACCGCCTTTAGTGATACGGGCATTCTTTTTGTCTCTCGCTTCAACTTTAATAGGACGACCTTCTCTTGTTTTAACCAACACAGCACCATAATCCCCTCCCTGATAAAAAGCCGATGCGTAGAAATTTGCAACACCCGGAACAATTTCTTCGGGCCTCCATACATAAGGAATGGATTTACGAATAGGCATTTCGCAACTTGCAGCAATTACAGCTGCAGTAGTGCTAAATCCAAGCATTTTCAAAAAGTCTTTTCTGCTTGATTTGCCTGTGGATATTGGCTCGGTAATAGACCCCAAAACAGGAAGATCTTCGGCAAATTCTTTTTCAGCAATTGCGCGATAGCCTTCTAACTGTTCTTTTTCTTCTATTCCCTTCCAGTAGGTTTTTTCCGCCATTTTATTTTGTATTTCCTATTTAACTATTGTATCTATTAATAATGACAACGCTGACATTCTGTTCCTCCAACCGTTTCAACCGTCACTTTGCTAATTTTTTTGTTCTTCAACTTTTCATGAATAGCTTCATAGCCGCTGTAGTAGTTATTAGAAGCAAACTGCACTTCGGTATTGCGGTGGCAGTTAATACACCAACCCATTGAAAGCGGGGAATATTGGTAAACTTCTTCCATTGTTTCGATAGGCCCGTGGCAGGTTTGACACTGAACTTTACCCGCATTTACGTGCTGCGAGTGATTAAAGTAAACATGGTCAGGAAGGTTATGGATGCGAACCCACTCAACCGGCTTCTGTGGTTTAGAATACGTTTTAGAGTATGGATCCCAACCCACTGCTTCATAAATCTTCGCTATTTCTTCGGTACCGTAAAGAGGCCCTTTGGTTACCTGCTTATGACAATTCATACAAGTATTAACTGAAGGAATATTGGCATGTTTACCTTTATATGCGGTGCTATGACAATACTGACAATCAATTTTATGCTTGCCTGCGTGCAAAGCATGTGAATACTTAATAGGTTGCGTTGGCTGATATCCCTGTTGACGGCCATAGTGAGTAACTACATCTACCGTTTTGTACCCGCTGTAAACTATAGCAATAAGAACAAGCGCTACAATAAAGTTTGCTCTCTTATAAAAAGGAATACTGGGTGCTTCTACAATTCCTTTCTTCTCAGCCACTACTTTATCAAGCTTATTCGTAACCCCAACTAAAATAACTACTAAAAGAACCAAGAAAAATACAAATATATAGAGTGTAGCCCCCGGACCTTTCTCAGCCTCTGTAGTAGCCCCTGCAGCGGGTGTTACTGCAGCAACCGGAGCACCACCGGCATCCGGATTCTCTACATATAATAGTATGTTTTCAATATCAGCATCTTTAAGGGTAGCAAACACATTCATGGCTGAAGGACGGCTGTTAGCCATGTCTACGGCATACTTATAATTTCCCTTTACTGCATCGTTATAGTTCTTAATCCAAACATAAAGCCATTGAGCTCCTGTTTTTCCACCCAGGTCCCCGGCTGCCTCCCATCGGGCAGTAACGCCTTGTAAAGCAGGACCTGTTCCATCAACTTTAGGGTTGTGGCAGGCGGCACAGTTACTTTTAAACAATGATTTTCCCTCAGCCCATTTTGCTTTGTCCACTTCTGCCGTAGCAAAAAGAAATCCTAAACTAAGGATAATAGTAAATATGGCGGAGAGGTTGAATTTCTTGGCGTTGAGGGCGTTTTCTGACTTCATTGAAGGGAGAATTGTCATAGAATTGTCATAGAATTGTAAAAATTGCGCGGCAAATATGTAGTAGCAAGGTTAAATAACCAAACATTGCGGAATAAAATTTATGATGTAATGCCTAGTTTGGATAGATTATAAATAACTCACCAAACCTTTTGTTCATGCGGGTTTTGGCAGATTTAAAGAATGACTGAACACACTTGAGAGCTTGCGGTTGTTGAAATGTGTATAATATAAAGAAGAAGAAGGAGGTGATATTTAGGATAACCAGCCCTCTGTAGCAAAGGCTTCTCTGCCTGCTTATCCATGCTTACCCTTAAATAATTAAGAGAATTACCTTAAATCCGAGGGCTAAAGCAGATAATTGGTAATTATCGGAAGACAATCATTACTGGTTTCCGACTTTCAGCAGGCCGCATATGTTGAAGATGTTGTGCTGAAACAAAATTCAAGGAAGGAACAACGCGCAGTTTTGATTGAAGGGAGTTTTTTATTTTCTGTTCCGATCTGTCTAAATTTCCTGAAAGCGAAATGTGAATTTGAATTTCATCCGTGCCTAAATCATTTTTGCTGACCTCAATTACATAATCTCTGACTTCCGGAACAGCACTTAAAGCATCGTAGATTGAGGGGGGGAAAAGCGTAGTACCCTTGTATTTTATCATTTGATTCTTTCTACCAATCACAGGAGATAATCGAACTGTATTTCTCCCGCATTTGCATGGTTCATCGAAATAGCAACAAATATCTCCTGTACGGTAACGCAGCAACGGCATACCTTCTACTCCAAGTGATGTAATAGTTACTTCTCCAAACTCACCTGCGTTCAATTGCTTGCCTTCGTCATTCAGAATCTCAACAATCAATAATTCGGGATTGTGGTGACCTCCTTTCCCGTGCTCACATTCAGTAAAAGCAGATTGCATCTCGGTTGATGCATAAGTAGAGAATAGCTGGATATCCCACTTCTCATGGATTCTTTTTGCAAGTGTACTTGAGGTGAGGTCCGAATTACGCACCGGTTCTCCAATGCAAATCGCTCGCTCAATTCCTGATTTATTTACATCAATCCCATTGGCTTCAGCATAATCAATCAGCTTAAGAATAAATGAAGGAACAGCTACAAGGGCATTGGGCTCAAAACGGAAAATATTTTCCCATTGCATTTGAGGAGAGATAGGCCCTACACGAATAACTCCCGCACCTAACTTTCGAACTCCAAGATAGTACGCTATACCTGCCATAAACTGACGATCAAGTGTAAGCATTAGTTGATAAACATCGGACGGTTTGCCGTTAGCACAGATAAATGATTGTTCTTCGTTATAAGCCAATCGCTGTAAATCATTTTCAGTCAGTGCTATAGTAACTGGTGACCCGGTGGTGCCAGATGTTGTGGCGTAGTCTATGATTCTATTTTTCGGAACACATAGAAAATCAAAATTATTTTTGCTGAAATCTTCCTTTGTGGTTGTTGGAATCTGGACTAGATCTTCCAACAAATTGATTTTCCCCACATTGATTTTATGTTCTAAAAAAAGCCTTTTATAGAAAGGAGAATTCGTTTGCAAATAATCAAGCTGAATTTTCAGTTTCTGTTGCTGAAAAGATTTCATGCTTGAGAGAGATTGATTGGATACGCTCATTTTTCAATAATAACAAATGCCACTGCATATTCCTTAATATGTGAGAGCGAAACATGAATGTTTGTTCCGCCCTTTTGCTTAAATACCTTCTGAGTTTCTCCACTTAACTCAATAAAGGGCCTTCCCAATTCATCATTCAAAACCTCTACTTCATGTATCAGCATCTTATCTCTCCACCCAGTTCCCATGGCTTTAAAGAATGCCTCCTTAGCTGCCGCGCGAACTGCATAACTTTGGCAGGTATTATCCTTATTGCAATATCCGATTTCCCTTGATGAAAATACTTTCTCTTTAAATGTATTTTTTTCGACCGCCCTTCGTACGCGCTCTACTTCAATGATATCCGTTCCTACCCCTAAAATCATTTCATCTCTTTTATTTCCTCTCGCATTTTGTCTGCTTCGTGTGTGTCATTTATTTCTTTCGTCAAGGCTAAGTCAAAATACTTTTTGGCAATGGCTATGCTTTTATTCGACTTAAAGTAATAACCAAGCACCTGATAGGTTTCCCATAGCTCAGGATTACGCTGAACAAACATTTCAACTAACTTACTTTCATCCTCTAATTTTACTTTATCATGAGTAGCCTTTTTTATCACTTTTTTCGTTTCTTTCCAAAGAAGAAAATTTTTCCATTCGCTTGATTGTAGAAACGAGTCGGCAGGAATTGTTAGGTCTACCTCATTTAACTCCATGTCATTTGTAAATGAAGGAACTCGTGAGAAAACTTTATTCAAATCATAACAAACGAACTCTCCTAACTGATAAGGGTTAGCCGAAACCCAAAAACGTAATTTCTCGGGTTGAAAAATAATTGCATGATGAGCGATTAACTGATTCAATGCCTTTTCATTCCCAACACCTATATTTATACCCTGCAATCCTTGTTGATTACGAAGGATAAAAGCAGCATTCACAGGACTCAATTTTTCATCCCCTCCAAGCAATTCCTGCAAACGCAGATAGCGATAAAAAGAAGAACTAGTTGCCATATTTTCAATGTTGCTGTTATCATTTTTAAAGCTATCACTCTGGTAGTGATTGGTGCAAATAATAAAGTTGGTATCGGTGTTAAACAAAATTGTTTTTGTTACAGATTTTTCAATCAAAGCTGTTTTTTTATCTGCTGCAGAGCCTATCATTAGTGTTTCGCAGACAAAAGTTTTTCTTCTTTTCGCTATTGCAAATGCTTCGTCAATATTGCCGGCATACTGCAATATTTCTCGCGCAAGAATAGAAATGGGAGTTGCTGACCCTTTAGGGATATCGCTTTTAGCTGCATTGATAGTAACCGTTACTCCTTTTTCATTCATTCCCGATACACAACCCATAAAACCTGCCCATGTAATCATAGCAAACTTGTGTCCCTGCGTAGGATTGCAGAAGTAAACAATTTTATCTCTCGAGAATTTATCCCCCAAATAAAAATCCAGATTTCTTCCTATCAGCATAGAAGAATCAGCTGAACGATCGCCCCATACACCAAACGAAGAACAACCAACCAAAGCTAAACTTTGGAGTGCATGCCCTATATCATGCGCTGCGTGGTAGTTCAACATACGGTCATATGCAGGTGAGATGTAATCAAAATCTTTCGGGGCCGAAAAAGATTCTCCATAAATCTCCAATTTATTTTCCTCGGGAAAAT
>JAZKEP010000133.1:0-6778 GCA_040387015.1 Bacteroidota bacterium | reverse complement strand
GAAAGCTGAGATAATTGTTATTGGGAACAAGATTGTGGATTTGTTCCACAAATGCTTCCTCCTGCGTGTAGAGTAATTCTTTTTCAAGCTTACCCTTAATTACCCCTCGTTCAAAAGGTTCGCCTTCAACATACTCTTCCCATAAACCGTTCTTAGTTTGGCGCAGCCAGTTATTGCCTATGCGGTAGAAATTTACTCCCACACTTTCCCTATCTAAACTCAGCACACTCTTATCTTTTATTACAGGAATATGCGGGGCCAATACCCATTGAATATAGGCGTAGCCCAGCAGAAAAAACAGCAGAACAATACCCAAAAGATAAGCCAATGTTTTAAGCAATTTCTGCATCCTCATTCATAATTTTATTCAATAAATATTCCTTACCGAGAAGAGCTGAGCAGGTGACTAAGGCACTTTCTGTTACCCCCATCACCCCGTGCAAATTTAAATTCTGCCCGGTCAACAACAGATTAGGCACTTTTGTTTTAGCTGAAATCATAGTCTTCATCGGGTCTCTGAAATCCTTTACGATTCCATACATATTTCCATCGTCCGTACCCATGTAGTCGCGATAAGAGAGTGGTGAAGAAGTGTAGCGGGTGTCAGAGGAAATGTAATCACGAATATCAGGGAACTTAATACTAAAGGCGTCTATTAACCTTTCTGCCTTCCTTTTTTTGAAATTCTGATATTCCTCATCTCTTTCATTTTCATTCAGTGTGGTATGAAAAGTCTCTTTCCATTTTTCAACTTCTTCAAAATGCATATATGTCATAATAGAAATTGCTGTGGCAAAATCCTTGTCAGCATCATCTTCAGGTGCTTCCTCAAACATAGCATACATACTTGGCCATTCTTCTTTTGAGTAATTCACACAATCCCACACATCTTCTCCATCAAAATAGTAGTAGTTTTTGTTTTTAAACGGAAATAATCCGGGATCAATAATCAGATAAAGGACAAAAGTCGAAACAGAATTCTCCAAACTCTTTATTCGATTGCGAAAAACAGGACGTATGGCATCCGTCTCTGTCATCTCCAACGTTTTAGCCGGGTGGATGTTAGAGATGAAAGTTTCACCGTAAATTCTTTCGCCGTTGCTTAACTCAACATATTCGGCCTTCCCATTTTCTACATGAATCTTTTTTACTTCCTGCTTGCGCAAAATGTCTCCACCATTTTCTTTAATGATACGTGCCATTAACTTCACTATTTGATCACCCCCGTTTATTATTTTATAAGCGCTCTCGATATAGCTATTCACTACCAGCGCATGAACGTACAAAGGAGTTTTTTCAGTTCCTGCATATAGAAGATTAGTTCCTGCTAAAACGTTATGAAGTTTTTTGTTTGAAGTCAGTTTCTCAAAATAATCTTTAGCTCCTGTTGAAAGCACACTCATATCTGCAGGCTCACCACTGCGAAGTCGATATAAAGGGATACTGTCGCAAATGCGTTTCATATCTGCGCAATAGGTTTCAACCGCTATTTTCTCTTCGGGAAATTTTAAAATTAAAATGCGTTTGAAGTTTTCATATCCCATTCCGTACGGATATTCTTCAATATCATCTTTAAAGAACACCACATCAAAGCCTTCCTCATCCATTCGGAGCGTTTCTAAGCGCTGCATAATACCGAGGTAATTGAAAATTTTGTAAAGACTATTTCCTGGTGCAAGGCCACCAATATAATGAACCCCTGTATCGAATGTTACTCCTTCGCGTTTGAAAGTTTGCAAACTGCCCCCTATTTGTTCATTCTTCTCAATGACACAAACGTGTTTTCCTTCTTTGCTGAGGATAGTGGCGCACACCATTCCACCTAGGCCGCTGCCTATAATTACAATATCATATTTCTTGCTACTGGCTGACATTTTGGACTGGTGAAAATATAAAATCGGGTGGTGATAACTTTTGGTCGGCAACATTTCTGCAACTTCCTGTAATTATTTTCTTTGCCTTGTATGTCAGTTGAGTTTAAAATATTTCTTGCTTGTGCAGCTATCCAGTGCATGTATTACCTGTTAGTATTTGCACCGCTTAATTTTGTTCGACCTTTTAGTGGTGTACCTGAATCTCTTCCTCCGGCATCGGTAATTATTTGCGCAAAGAATGAAGCAAAGAATCTTGCACAACATTTAAAGGTATTGCTTATACAGCAATATAAGCAGTACGAAGTGATAGTAGTAAATGACCAAAGTGATGATAACACGGCAGATGTGCTGATAGAATATTACAAGCGCAATTCGAATCTCAAAATAGTGAACATCACGAGAGAAGAGCAAAAGCCTTTTGCGGGGAAAAAATATGCTTTGCTAAAAGGCATGGAAGTTGCTTCGTTCGAGACGATTGTTCTCACAGATGCCGATTGCCGTCCTGCAAGTACTCACTGGCTTTCGAAACTGGTGGGTGCCTATATGAGTGAAACTAAAATCGTGTTGGCTCATTCTCCGTTTGAAAAACTACCCGGCTTTCTGAACAAAATTATCAGGTACGAAAACTTCATTACGGCCCTTCAATATTTCGGGTTCGCAAAGCTTGGTTTGCCTTATATGGGAGTAGGCCGGAATCTTTCTTACAAAAAGGATCTGTTTGAATCATTTAAAGGTTTTGACAAATCGAAAAATCTGCTTACCGGTGATGATGATTTGTTGGTAAATGAAATGGCAACAGGAAAAAATACAGAAGTATGTATTGATAAAGATGCTTTTACTTATTCCAAACCGAAAGCAACATTCTCTGATTGGCTTAACCAAAAACGCAGGCATCTTCGTTCAGGTTTCAAGTATAAAATTCAACATAAGCTTCTTTTGTTTCTATTCGCAATCAGTAACTTTTTACTCTATGTTAGTTTTACTTTTTTGCTTTTGAGCGTTGCCCCTATAAAATGGACGCTAGCAATTTTTCTTGGCACTATGCTGGTGAAACTAATCGCCTCATTCAGGGTTTATAAAAAACTCGACTCCGAAGATTTATTCCTGTTATCTCCACTACTAGATGTGGTTTACAACTGTTATCTACTGCTGATATTTTTCTTATTATTGCTAAAACCGAAAAACAATTGGAAATAAATCCAAAATTCTCCGCTCGCGCACAAGAAGACCTTGAGTTAGTTGACAAAGCTAAACTGGGCGATCAAGTCGCATTTGGCAAGTTAATGACCCGTTATCGCGACTCTATTTTCTTTATGGTGCTGAAGATGGTGCATAATCGTGACGATGCAGAGGATTTGACTTTAGAAGCTTTTGGTAAGGCATTCAACAGCATCGCAAATTATTCGGCTGATTTTGCTTTCAGCACATGGCTTTTCAAAATTGCTACAAATAATTCTATTGACTTTATCCGTAAAAAAAGATTGCTGACTACTTCCCTTGACTATACTACATCGACTGAGGATGGAGAAACCACTCCTATAGCAGTAAAAGATCATTCTTCCAACCCGGAGGAGGCGATGGTGAAGGAGCAACGGGCAGCAAAAATCCGTTTAGCAATTGAACAACTTTCTCCTAAATATCGTTCCCTGATTGAGCTTCGATATTTGGATGAACTTTCATATGAAGAAATAGCCGAAAAACTTGACCTCCCCTTAGGAACTGTAAAAGCTCAACTGTTCCGTGCCAAGGATATGCTGTATAACACTCTGAAGGTTACAAAAGAGAAATACTAAATAGTACGAATTACCAAGTACGAGATGGAATTGCTCTTAAAATATTTCCCCGAACTTACACAAGGCCAGATCCAGCAATTTTCATCCCTCTCGAAAATTTATTCGGAGTGGAATGAAAAAATAAATGTCATCTCAAGGAAAGATATTGAGAACCTTTACGAACGGCACATTCTCCATTCACTCAGCATTGCAAAATTCATTCAATTTAAGAATGCTGCAAAAATTTTGGACTTAGGAACAGGAGGCGGGTTTCCCGGAGTGCCACTTGCTATTTTATTTCCCGACTCAAGATTTCATTTGGTGGATTCAATCGGCAAAAAATTGAAAGTAGTGGAGGCCGTTAAAGATGAAATCAGCTTGAAGAATATTTTTACTTTTCACAACCGGGTTGAACAGATAGAATTTCAGTATGACTTTGTAGTATCCCGAGCAGTTGCGCCTCTTTCAGATTTATTGCAATGGACCAAGGGAATGTATTTTCCCAAAGATCAGCATACTATTCGCAATGGATTAATCTGTTTAAAGGGTGGAGATATAGATAATGAAATTTCAAAGGTTAGCGGTGCGAAAAAAATTCATATATCCGGTTTCTTCCAGCAGGATTTTTTTAAAGACAAATTCATAGTTTATAAAGAGCAGTGAAAATCACTGTTTCTATTTTACTGAAAGAATTAAAGAACCGCCTTTTTTCCGTTTAAATATTCTTTAAAAACTTCCCGAACAATTCCATCTCCTAATCCGATTTTAGGAATAAAAATTTTATCCGCATCTACCCACTTCATAATGCTTATAAAAATTTCTCCGGCCGGAACAATTACATCTGCGCGGTCAGGATTCAGATCATAATATTTCATCCTTTCTTCATAAGTATGCGCTTTCAAATCCTCTACCATCTCATTTAACTTATCAAAGGAAAGAGCTTTGCCCGGTTTCAGCTCAGCAAGTTTCGACATGCGATTTATGTTTCCACCGGAACCAAGCATTGAGAAATCTTTCAAACTGCCTACTTTCTCTTTCACCCATTCCTTCATTTTTTTCCAATGCTCCTTTTCCACTTGATTATTGAGAATACGGATGGTGCCGATAGAAAATGATTTAGATGCTATTGATTTTCCCTTTGAAAAAACCGTAATCTCTGTACTTCCACCACCCACATCTACAAACAAACAATTGCTGTCCATTTTCCCCATCGAAGCATTCTGACTATTGAAGATCATTCCTGCCTCTACATCACCGGAAATAATTTCAATATTTATCCCGGTCTTCTCCTTTATGCGTTTTACAATCTGCGGGCCATTGGCAGCTTCGCGCATAGCAGAAGTTGCGCAACCTTTATAATGAATTACATCATTCGCCCTCATCAGGTGTTTGAAGGCATGCATTGTTTCTTCCAAATGCGCAATGGAAACCTCGGGAATTTTATGATCGGTAAAAGCATTTGCACCCAAACGGACAGGCACGCGTATCAGTGAGCTTTTTTTGAAGAAGGGACCATCACCATTCTGCAGCACATTTGCTATCAGCAACCGAACTGAGTTGGAACCAATATCTATGGCGGCAAATTTCCGAATCTCCAAGGCGATAAATTTTTCTGAAAAATAATTTCATCACGCTATGATAGGTAGGCAAGTTTTCAACTCCAAGATGTGCGGATAGATATAAGAGCAACAGTTCTTTAACCTAAAATTAGATCTATGCTTTATTTAGGTAGTTATAAATGGCAGTTTGCGATCTTAACTTCAATTTTGAATTGGACAGTTTATATTCATTTTCTTGTCCCATATCCACAATTCTGGCTTTTACATTGTCCTTCCATTGCAACTCCATCATATCGCGCAGTTCCTTCTGAATTTTTGGGCTGTAAATGGGACATGTTACCTCAATACGGGTATCTAAATTTCGAACCATCCAGTCGGCAGATGAGATAAAACAGAGTTGTTCGCCTCCATTGCGGAAAAAGAAGATACGTGAATGCTCAAGTAACCTGTCAACAATACTGACAACCTCAATATTTTCACTCAAACCTTCTATTCCTGCCATCAATCCGCAAACACCGCGAACGATAATCCTGATTTTTACACCTGCTTTACTTGCACCATACAATAGCGAAATCATTTCTTCATCAACTAAGCTATTCATCTTCAAAAATATCTCCGCCTTCTTTCCGCTTTCGGCACTTTCAATCTCATTTTGAATCAAGCGAACAAGTTTTTTGCGGGTTGATTGGGGGGACAAAATGAGGTGCTTGTAGTTATGAATCTTGTAGTTTTTTTCAAAAAACTCAAATACATGCTCCACCTCTTTAGTAATACGCGAATCAGATGTCAGCAATGAATCATCGCAATAAACCTGCGATGTAATCTCATTGTAGTTACCTGTGGTGATATTCACATAGTGGTGCAGTTTGCCGTTTTCAACACGGGATATCAGACAAAATTTCGAATGAACTTTCAATCCCGGCACTCCATAAATTACCTGTATACCCTGCTCCTGAATATATTTTGCCCAATTAATGTTAGCTTCTTCATCAAAACGTGCTTGCAACTCCAACACTACTACCACGTGCTTTCCGTTTTGTGCAGCATTGATAAGCGCATTAATCACCATTGATTTTTTTGCAAGTCTGTAGAGAGTGATACGTATTGTTTTTACGTTCGGGTCAATAGCAGCCTCCCGTAAAAAATCAATAAACTGAGAGAAACTCTGATAGGGATAATGCAACATCACATCCTGCTTCTTCAGCACATCAAAATAGCTTTGATTGCCTTTGAGCAATTTGTGCGTAAGCGGTTTCAATTTGCCATACATCAAATTTTGAGAACCTATAGCAGGGAACTTGATGAAATCTTTGAAGTTGTGGTAGCGTCCACCCGGAATAAGGTTGTCAAGATCACGCAGTTTCATTCTTGTCTTAATATAATCAAGCAAGTCTCTGGGAATAGTTGAATCATAAACAAAGCGAACAGGATTTCCTTTTAGCCGTGCTTTTACACTCTTGGAAATTTTATCAATAAAGCTTTGCGAAATATCATTATCAATATCCAGTTCGGCATCGCGGGTTAATTTGATGGTGTATGCCTCAAATTTATTAAAGGGGAAAAATGAAAATAC
>JAZKEP010000132.1:52529-59106 GCA_040387015.1 Bacteroidota bacterium | reverse complement strand
TACAAAAAAGAAATTGAAAAATTTATTATCAGCAAAGGACATGAGGTGAAAGATTTCGGTCCTTATACAGCGGATAGTGTTGACTATCCTGATTTCGTACATCCGTTAGCTAATTCTATTCAGGAAAATGAATTTGATTTTGGAATTCTGGTTTGTGGAAGTGCAAACGGAGTAGCAATGACAGCTAACAAGCATAAAGGAATAAGAGCCGGTATTGCATGGGAAAAAGAATTAGCTACGCTTACCCGTCAACATAACAATGCAAATGTGCTTTGTCTTCCTGCGCGGTTTATCTCGTTGGAAGTTGCGAAAGAATGCGTGGATGCATTTCTGAATACTGCTTTTGAAGGTGGAAGACATCAAAACAGGGTAAACAAAATTTCATGTTAGAAAATCAAATCCTGTTTAGCTAAAAAGATTACCACGCCTCTCACAGCTTTTACCTTAAATTATCATAACAGAAACCAACCCTTTGATCTAATCGTTATATCATTGTCTGAACACATTCATGATTTAACATGTCTGGATGTATGAAAACTGATGTTTACCTTATCTTTGAACTGAAACATGTCTCTAAAGTCTCCTTCTTATAATTCGCTCATCGAAAAACTGGACAAGTTCATTCGTAAATACTACACGAATCAGCTTATTCGCGGAGCTATTTTTTCGGCCGTATACATTCTGGCATTTTTTCTTGCTATAAATCTTCTGGAGTATTATTTCTATCTCTCTCCTCTTTTTCGAAAAATCCTCTTTTTCGGATTCATTCTTTCGTCTGCTGCCTTTACAGTAAACTTCTTTCTTGTTCCTTTACTTCATTACTACCGACTGGGGAAAATCATCAGTTACGAAAAAGCAGCTCAGATTGTAGGGATACATTTCGGTGAGATAAAGGATAAACTACTCAACATTCTTCAACTGCACTCCGTTGCAGCCAATGCTGAATCTCAACTTCTTCTGGCGGCCATTGACCAAAAAGCTTTTGAACTGAAACCGATTGATTTCGCCTTCGCGGTTGATTTGTCAAAGAACAAAAAATACCTAAAGTACCTCGCACCACCTTTATTGCTCTTTCTGTTTATCATTATTGCCGCTCCGAATGTAATTAAAGAAGGGACCAAGAGGTTATACCATAACGACACCTACTACGAAAAAGAAGCACCTTTCCAATTCATAATTCAAAACGAAGAATTGAAAGCATTGCAGTTTGAAAATTTCACACTTAATGTAAAAATGGAAGGGGATGTTTTGCCAAATGAAGTGCAACTGCGCGATGCAACCTCACAAAATGTGGTTACGCTCAGAAAAAAGGATAAAAACCTTTTCGTTTACGAGTTTGTGAATCTTCAAAAGTCAACATCTTTCCAACTGAGTGCCAATGGTTTTAATTCAAAAGAGTATACGCTTGTTGTAATAGCAAAACCCATCATCACAAATTTTGAAGTTGTTTGTGATTATCCTTCATACACTGGCAGAAAAGATGAAGTTTTGAAAAACATGGGGGATTTGGTAATTCCTGCAGGCACCAAGTTATCATGGAGATTCAATACTCAAAATGTAGAAGCAATCACCTTCTCGCTCGGTGATTCTGCTTACAACGTAAAGAGAAGCGGTGACGCTGAATTTGTTTTCAATAAAATATTGACGCAAAGCATGCAGTATATGCTTAAAGTCTCTAACAGGGAAATGAAAGATGCCGATTCTGTTTCTTATTCCCTGAATGTAACGCCCGATTTATATCCTGTGATTGCAGTGAAGGAGAAAAACGATTCCGCTTCGCAAAAATATTTCTACTACATCGGTGAAATCTCAGACGACTACGGCATTCGCAACCTTACTTTCAATTATCAGTTAACTCGTACCGATTCAACTTCTTCCATCATTAAAAGTTTAGATATTCCTTTCACACCGGGCCTTTCTTCCCGTTTCACCTACTATTGGCAGGTTTCAGATTTCGGGGTTAAACCCGGAGATAAACTAACTTACTACTTTGAAGTGTGGGATAACGATGGCATTCATGGCAGCAAGTCAACCAAAAGCGAGTTGATGGATTTTGCCATGCCTTCTATGAATGAACTGAATAAAGAACTGGCAAAGGATAACAAAGAACTGAAGGAAGACTTGAAAGATGCTATGAAGAAGGCCCAGGAGGCAAGAAACGACTTGCAACAGATGAAAGATAAGCTGCAGGAAAAACAAAACCTGAATTGGGAGGATAAAAAGAACCTGACTCAAAACATTGAGAAACAGAAAGAACTGCAGCAGCAGATAGAAGAGATTAAAAAGAAGATGGATAACAACTTCGAAAAGCAAAGCGAATTCAAAGATGTAAATCCTGAAATTGCCCAGAAACAGGAGCGCTTAAAAGAACTTGCCGATCAGGTGCTGAACAAGGAGATGAAAGAGATGATGGACAAGTTGAAAAAGATGCTGGAGGAATTACAAAAGAAGGATGCCTTGGATAAGATGGATGACATGCAGGCAGACAATGAAAATATGGAGAAGGAACTGGATAGAATGTTAGAGTTGTTCAAGAAGTTGGAGTTCCAGCAAAAACTTCAGGAGACCGCTGACAAATTGGAGAAGCTGGCAGAAAAACAGGAGGAACTGGCAAAGGAAGCAGATAAAAATCCGGAAGCAAAAGATGCTAAGGCACAGGAAGATTTAAAGAAACAGCAGGAGCAGTTGAGCAAAGATTTAAAAGAAGCCAAGAAGGATGTAGAGGACCTGAAAAAATTAAACGAAGAAACCAAGAGCGAACAGGATTTTAAGGAAGCGGAGAAGAGTCTGGAAGCTGCCGAAAAGCAAATGGACGATGCGAAAGAGAATTTAGATCAAAAACAAAATGACCAGGCTTCTAAGAACCAGAAGAGCGCAGCAAACAACATGAAGAATGCTTCGCAGAAGCTTTCTGAGATGAAGGAACAGATGGAGCAGGAGGAAAATGCAGAAGATATGCAGGCCATACGTCAGTTGCTCGAGAATATTGTTCAACTTTCCTTTGATGAAGAAAAGCTGATGAACAATGTAAAGAATACCAACACCAATAATCCGAAGTATGTGGAATTGATGAAGGAGCAGCACCGCATTAAAGAAAACTCCAGGATGGTTGAGGATAGTTTATATGCTGTTGCAAAACGGCAGGATGATATCAAGTCCTTCATCACCAAGGAAATCACCAACGTAAATAAATTTCTCGGCAAGGCCATCTCGGATATGGAAGATCGCAATGTGATAAAGGCCATGAGCAATCAGCAGTTCGTTATGACGGGCTACAACAATCTGGCGCTAATGCTTAGTGAAGCCTTGCAGCAAATGCAACAGCAGCAAAGTGAAAGTCAAAAGCCGGATGATGGCAAACCAAAAATGTGTATGAAGTGTAAGAAACCGGGGAAGGGTATGCCAAGTCTTTCTAAGATGCAGCAGCAGTTAAAGGATAAAATGCAGCAGATGGGTGAGATGATGAAGCGTGAAGGAAAGGGAGAGAAGAGCGGTCAGCAGGGGCAACAACACAGCAAGGAATTTGCAGAGATGGCGCAAATGCAATCGCAGATTCGCAGGGAATTGGAAAAGATAAATCAGCAGGAAAATAAGGACGGCAAGGGCACCCTTGGTGATTTAGGCGAAGCCATCAAGCAGATGGAAAAAACAGAAAAAGATTTAGTGAATAAAAATCTGACCTCTGAAATGCTGAAGAGACAACAGGATATACTTACAAAATTAATGGAAGCCGAAAATGCAGAGCGCGAACGCGATCAGAAACAGGAGCGCGAATCAAACACAGCAAAGGAGATACAACGTAAGATGCCTCCTTCTTTGGAAGAGTATCTGAAAGCTAAACAAAGCGAAGTGGACTTTTACAAAACCGTTCCTCCAAGTTTGAAACCCTACTATAAAAGTCTTGCTGAAAAGTATTTCCGAAACATAACTATCAGTAATCCGTAAGTTGTTTTGTTATTATTCCTTTTCGTTTATTTTCACACCACTCAAAACATATTCGTGAAAAGCATCAGATTTTCATCCAAACCCGAGAACATTTCCATCGTAGAAAAATTTGTTGACGACTTGCGCAGCGAATTCAACATAGGCGATGACGCGTATGGCAATATCCTTATCTGTGTTACCGAAGCTGCGAATAACGCGATGCTACACGGAAACAAAGCCGATGAAAAGAAAGAAGTAGAAATTCAATATGGATTAGATGAACGTGGTAAGAATCTGGTTTTTATTATCAAAGACCAGGGACCCGGCTTCGATTACAATTCCTTACCCGACCCTACATCTCCTGAAAATCTCGAAAAAACCAGCGGTCGTGGTGTATTCCTAATGCTGCAATTAGCTGATATGGCTGTATTCTCTGATAAGGGAGCAACTCTAGAAATGCAATTCCGTCTTTAATTTTCTTTAACCGGGAAGTGAAAAATAAAAGGTAGCTCCCTCACCCGGGGAGCTCTCCGCCCATATTTTGCCCCGGTGCATTTCAATAATTCTTTTTACCAGCAACAATCCTATACCGGTGCCTTCATACTCGTTAGAGTGATGCAAGCGCTGAAAGGCCTTGAAAAGGCGGTCGTAGTTTTTCATATCAAATCCTGCCCCGTTGTCTTTTACAAAATACGTAGTAGTATCCTTTTCTTTACTGAATCCCACCGTAACCACGGGTTTTTCGTTGCGCGATGAATACTTAATGGCATTGGAGCACAGGTTAACTACCACCTGTTCCATCATAGAAATATCCGTTTCTACTACGGGCAGTGAACCCAGTTCCAGAGTAGCGCTATGAGGCATAGAATCAGCCATGTTGCTCCATACTTTTTTAAATAATTCATTCATATCCACCGGCACGGGCCTAAGTTTCTCTCTCCCGTGCTTAGCCAGTGCTAGAAGGTCTTCAATAATGGCATTCATGCGCTGGGCGCTTGCCTTAATGTGCCCGAACATTTCTTTTTGCTCCTCATCAAAGCCGGGCTCATATTTCTTTTTAACTATCCGCATAAAGCCGAGCATAGCCAGCACAGGTGAGCGCAGGTCATGCGACACCATATAGGAGAATGATTCCAGCTCCTTGTTCGATTCTTGTAGTTGCTCTTCATATCTGCTCCTGATTTTCTGATTCTGAAAAATCATAAGCCCCACTAATATTAAAATGATATCAATAAAGGCAACCAGCGTAATGAGCACCTTTTCGAACGAGTTCATACTCGATTCACTTTCGGCCTCCAAGCCGGCAAGCATTTTTAATTCTTCGGAACTGATGCTACGAAGAATCTGTCTGGTGGAATCGGATATATGTCTGCCTTCACTGGTATTAACCATTTTAATAGCAGCATCGGTTCCACGTGCATCCTTCAGGGCAATTGTTTTCTCGGCAAAGGCAACACGATTCGCGGTTAGCTGTTCCAGCTTATCAACTCTGCGCTGCTGAACCTGATTATCTGAAGTAAGTGAATATAGCTTGTCAATACCAGCGTGCACGTTAGTCACTGTATGGTCAAACAAATCAAGGTATTGTTCATCACCGGTAAGAAGATACTCTCTTGAGTTAACGGTCATGTCCAGCGACAGGGAAAGTATCTGCTCGCTTTGACGAATGGCTTCCTGAGATTGTTTTACCTTTTCGGAAGTTGCTTTCACCTGCCGAGTGCTGTAATAGAAAGCATACAACATTAAGGCAAATGCTGCCGAAACAATCAGAAACGAAACCATTATCTTTCTTTCAAGAGAAAAATTCTTCATAGTATCTCCGTTTATCGGGTGATATAACATGAGACGAAGCCCAAATGGTAAGGTTTCAGTAAGCGGTTTTTATCTTACAGTACTCACCTTTACAGATACCTCGGAAGCCTTATGAGGGGCGTGAGGGTGCCATCCGAGCGTATAAAGAAGGATAAAAAACGAAATGACATACGCGGGTATAACATGCCAGCCACTCTTCAGCCAGTTTTTTACATTTCTTGCTTCGGGAAACAAAGTTGAAATAGCCACCCCTGCCGATGAGCCAAACCACATGATGCTTCCTCCGTAACCAACGGCATACGCCAGCACCCCCCAATCGTAACCGCCTTGGGTAAGTGCCAATTTGGTGAGAGGGATGTTATCGAACACTGATGAAACAAACCCTAAGCCGAAAGCGGTTTGCCAACTTGCAGCGGGCAAATGTTCTACCGGCATCATAGAAGCACAAAGCACAAGCGCTAAAAGAAAAACTGTTCCGGGTAGCGCCAGTTTTGCTTCGCGCCATTCTGTTTTAATAATAAATGCTCCAATAAGAATAGCTGCCCAAACGCCCGCTGCCGGAAAGTCGAGAAAAATATTGGTGGTTATAGCCCCTGCCAGTATCATTCCGCAAACTCCCATTCGCTTCCAACTGATATGTACGCCAACTATTTTATTCTTTAAGATAGGCTGATGTTTGTGCTGCTGAAACGAAGCCACTATTCCCGAAATAATGAGCGCGGGTATGGCCGCCCCGTATGCATGCAACACGTCAATGGCATCTACGCCCTGCACCCACATCATGGTAGTGGTAATATTGCCGAGCACACTGCCGCTGCCACCCGCATTACTGGCGGCCACA
>JAZKEP010000132.1:48187-52519 GCA_040387015.1 Bacteroidota bacterium | reverse complement strand
AAACCAAGGTGTACTTTTTTACGGAAGATGGTATGTGCAATTCCTCCGCCAATCATTACAGCGGCTATACTGTCGAGAATGCCCGACAGCACAAACACAATTACCAGCAGCAAGAAAGGTCCTTTCCAGTCATCGGGTAAATAATCAGGCAGCTTGGCGGGCACGCCCGAATGTTCAAAGTGTTTAGCAAGGATGGCAAAGCCAATCAGCAGACCAAACAGGTTGATAAGGTCGCTGGCTTCATGTTGCAGATGATGCAACATTTGAAAATCGGTGAAAAAGAATTTGTATAAAGCTACGGTGGCTAAACCTGCCAGCGCTACCTGCAGGGTTTTGTGATGAAAGACCGCAACACCAATTAGTGTAATAGCAAAAAGAAAAAACTCGAAATCAATACCGAACAATTGCATTGGGCGCAATATACAAGCGGAAGATGAGGATGCCAACAAAAGAAAAGCCGGCTATTGATAAGCCGGCTTTTGTCAATTAACCTTAAAACAAAAAAACACCCCTCGGGAGTTTATGTAATGGAAAGTAAAAAAAAATCCTTCATCCCAACTGTTTGAATCAATAATTAATAATGGCGGAAGCCATCGCCATTTTTCATTTGCTTTTGATTCTTGTACTTACTACTTTTGAAAGAAACACATACCCTATGAACGAAGAAGAAAAGGCCTTCTTTCAAACCGAAACGGGCCGCCTCAACAAACTTATATCTGTTGTTCTTGAGCAAAATGAGCTCTTGAAGGCAGAAATATCCTACCTCAAAACTTACATGCTTCAAAACAACGTTGCATTGCCCGACCCAAAAACCGGGATAGGACAACTTCTTTCTGCAATGTCCTATGGCAAAACCGGGGTATGGCATCCGCCTTCTGCAATGTCCAATGACAAAACTGGCATGGGACAAGAACAGAATGCAGAGCCCTATGACAAAAACGGGATGGGACAACAAAATGCTGCAATGTCATATGACAAAACCGTCATGGGACAACAAAACGCTGCGGTGTCCTATGACAAAAGTGGCATGGGGCAACTTCAAGCTGCAAAGCCGCTGCCTGAAACTTACCCCAATGATAACAATGCTATTGTATGGCTTGGCAATACCTTACAAGACTCCGGCTTTACGCATGTGCCGTACACCGCAAGGCGCAATGCGGCAAAACTGCTTATTCACTTCTATAATAAAGGCCGAAGTGACTATACAGAACTGCGCAAGCTTACCGAGCTTTCGCAGGGTGGCTTATCAAAGTTCATGACCTCGCTTAGAAGAAGAGGATTGATTCGTAAAGGCACCGTGCAGAAACATGAGCCAACTGCGCATGCCCTTCAACTGATGCAAAAGGCATATCGGTAAATCGGCTTATACCTCAAACTTCTTTTCGCCTCGCATATAAAACAATAGCGCCCTGTTTGCTAAGCAAACAGGGCGCTGTGATATTCTAAAAGATGCTGATGTTATTTCTGTATTTCAACCATGCGGTTGATAATGCCGCCTTGTGTTTTAAGCTGCACATTATAAACTCCCGCAGGCAGTTCAGCCACGGGTATGTTGATGGTGCGTGCCACTACATTTGTTTCCTGCACGCTGTAAACGCTGGCCCCTGTAGTGGAATAAAGGGTAATGGTTACATCACCTGCCTGTTTCAAATCAACCGATACAAATAATTTATCGGAAGCAGGGTTCGGGTAAATACTAATACTTCCGATGGCCGAAATATCGGCCAGGCCGGTATTAAAGCTTACCGTAAACGTACCTGTGCCGGTGCAGCCGTTAGCATCGGTCACATCCACGTTATAAGATCCGGGAGTTAAGCCTGTAAGCGAAGCAGGATTAGTAGTGAACGGTGCCGTTCCGCCAGTAACATTTAAGGTAATAGCACCATCGGACGAGGTAGAGGTGCTGGCATTGGTGGTGGTACCCGCCACAGTAAGGGATACGGTATTTGCGGTAACTGCTGCCGAAGCAGTTCCCGAACATCCATTGGCATCAGTTACTGTTACATTATAAGTTCCTGCTGCCAAATTTCCTGCAGTGGCAGTAGTAGCGGAGTTATCCCAGGCATACGTATAATTGGCAGTGCCATTGGTAGGAGCAACAGTTGCTGAACCGTTAGCAGCAGTGCATACACTTTGAGTAGCAGTGGTGGTAGAAGTAATAACCGTGTTGTCCGCCAGTACATTGACTGCGGCAGTAAGCGAACATCCAAGCGCATCGGTAACAGTAACAGGATAGTTACCCGCAACTATACTGGTAATGGAGCTGGTAGCAGCGCCTGTTCCCCATGCATAGGTTAATGGCGAATCGGCATTTGTAACATTAATAGTTGCCGAACCGGTTGCAGTAGTGCATACCTGGTTAACTACCGTAAAGCCGGACGCTATACTGCAGAAGGTTGGACGAATAACATAAGGTCTGGCAAAACCGCTTCCGAAATCTTCATTATTTGCCCAACCGGTAAGAGGATTGGTTGGCCAGTCAACCCAGGTTCTGCTCGAAACAAAAATATCCTCTGTTAAGCCCAAAGCTAAAGTCGAATCAAACTCAACAAAAGTAATGGCATATCTGCCTGCCGGTAAATTTACACTGCCGCCTGCCATAGGTATGTGATAATAGCGGGCAGAATCATCCGGGTAAAGCAAGGTATCGGTAGATGCTATGATAGCCGAAGGCACGGTATCACCGGCCATACTCCAAACCACCGCTGCAAATTTTTCACCGGTGTACCCCTGGGTAAAGTAAGCATCTACAAAGTTAAGGTCGGCACTTTGGTGCAGAATAAAATCCTGGCCCATGTAACCACCGTTGCCGGCACCAATACCCAGCGAACCTGTTACCACCCCGTTATCGCGGGCATAGGTTGAATTGGTAATACTAAGAAATGCTGTATCGGCATTGTTTGTTGGCTGTTGGTCAGCAGAATCAGATACTACATGATACACCACCATGTAATCATCAACAGCCGCAGGCACAAACGATGCTGCTGCACTCACATTGGCAGATGCACCGCTCAATAAACCAATAGGGGCACTGAAACTGCTGTGCACCAAAGCATTGGCGCTGTTATAAACCGTTACACTCAGGGCTACATTTGTAGCATTGCTCAATGCATTGTTTTGTATAGCTGCCCCCAGCGTATAGCCTGTTGGCGGTACCTGGGCAAGCGGAGTAAAAGTATATTCCGATAAACGCACGGCAGAAGTAATTCTTAAGTCGTTATTCACGATAGTTTCAACTTTCACATCATCAATCAGCAACAGGAACTTATCGGTACTGTTGTTTCTGAAACCGATATAAACAGTTTGCCCGGCATAGGTACCCAATGAAACATTGCGGCTAACCCAAGTAGAAACTTCTGCAGGAGTTGAAAACAAAACTGTGGAGGTAAGCACATTACCCGCATTAGGTGCAGTAGTCATAATGCGCACTTCGTAGCCGTCCTGAAATTGAGCATCATAAGCAACAGCGTTCCAGCTCAGGCGGGTGTTGGCCGGTAAATTAGGAATTGCCGGAGTCCACATCCAGTCATCGGCAGCGCCTACCGGAGAATAATAAGAGGTACTAAAGGCAGCACTATCAGCTACGTTAAATGAAAAATCCTCGCGTCTCTCCCACGCATCGTTTACATAAGCCACCGATGCATCGGGTGTGCGGGCATCTAAATTCAGTAAGGTCCATCCGCTGGGGAAAGTATAAGTACCGGCCCCGCCAGCCGTTGGCCCTCCTACTCCATCAAAGGTTTCGAGGAAAACAACTTGTGCCATGCTGTGGGTGATGGTGGCCACCAGCATAAGAAGAGTGTAAATTTTTTTCATGATAATTGCTTGCTTTTAGTTGACAATAATTTTTAAAGCATCGAAATTAAGGAAGCTTATAATAGGTATAAATCTAACTTATTAACAGTACAACAATGAAAAGAGACATCATCCTACTGCTATTGTTCTCGGTTGCTTTTTTAAATGCCTGTAACAATAAGCAGCCGGAAACAGCCGAAGAGACTTCACCAATCAGTACTCCCCTGGTTGCGGAAGAGCCTCTTACTAAAATAAACCGTACAGGCGAAGTGATAGCTTCCATTCCGGTATATCGTTCTGCTACAGATAGCTTTTCGCTGTATCTGCCCAAACAGTTCGATTCAACAAAAACCTTTCCGTTGATGGTCCTTTTCGACCCCCACGGGCAAAGCGAGATGGTATTAGAAAAGTATAAAAAACAGGCTGATAAATACGGATATATCATTGCTTCCTCAAAAACATATTTTAATCGCAGCAGCGGTATGGCAGGTATAGCGGTAGCCAATGCGCTGCTGAATGATTTGCTGTTGCGGCTTC
>JAZKEP010000132.1:3260-48148 GCA_040387015.1 Bacteroidota bacterium | reverse complement strand
AAATAATTTTTGCGGGATTCAGCGGTGGTGCAAAAATTGCCATTGATGCAGGCTGTGCCAATGCCGAAGTAGATGCCGTTGTTTATTCGGGCAGTGTTATACTATGGGAACGCCTTGCTCACAACATTGAATTTTTAGGTATTGCCGGTAAAGAGGATATGAATTATACCGAGCTGGTATCTTTCCATCAATCGAAATATTTAAAAGATAAGCCACATTACCTGATAGAGTGGAATGGCAAACATGAATGGCCCGATGCAAATGTGTTTGAATCTGCTTTCTTATATCCATACAGTACCATACCTGCTGAAAAACTGTTTGTGTTTGATGCAGGAAGCGAGAAAAAATTTCAGCTGGAGAAACAATTACGCCAGGGATATTATGATGCGCTGCAAAAACAAACCTTAAACTGGTGGAAGAGTGAAGTGCAGAATATGCAATTGAAAGCCAAAGATGATATTATGTATCGCAGGTTGCTTGGACTGGTATCACTCAGTTGTTACTCCTTTTCCCAAAAATTTCTTTCCGCCAACGACCTGGCCAATGCTGAAAAAATAATTACCATTTACGAATGGGTAGATCCGGGGAATAAGGATTGTGCCATGTTTAAGAAAGACTTACAGGCGCGAAAAGCAAATCAACCAAAAGGGTAGGTACTTCTTCTGCCGTTAAATTCTCTATTGAAAGATTATCAGGTTATCTTACTTCAGCTGTTTGATGGTAAGCATTTAAACCGCAATCGAGAAAATTTATATACTCCTTTACATCCGGAGTGTAACCACGCGGCCGGGTAAGCAGTTGTTCATCGGGGGTGACCAGGGCATAATAGGGCTGTGTGTTAGCGCCAAAATATTTCGCCTGCATCTCGCTGAAATTGTTGCCTACTGTTTTAATCCTCTTCCCCTGAAAAAACTCACTCATGCGTTGATCTTGTTCCGGCAGCTCGCGTTTATCATCCACATACAACGAAACAATTACATACTTCTCCGATAAGCGTTTCATCACTTCAGCATTTGTCCAAACGTTCTCTTCCATTTTACGGCAGTTCACACAAGCCCAACCGGTAAAGTCAATCATCAATGGTTTGTTTTCAGCCTTTGCTTTGGCAAGGGCAGCATCATAATCATTCTGTATAGGTTCAAAAGCAGCTTCGTGCGCTTTTAAAGAATAAAATTTCGGGGGTGGAAATCCACTGAAGAGATTAAGGTCGTTACCGGGAATTCCATAAACTGTATAAATGGTAAAAACCAGCGCAAGCACGGCAGCGAAAATTCTAACCGGTGAAAGTTTGAGAACAGGCGAATCGTGCGGAAATTTCAGCTTGCCAATTAAGTAAACAAACATACCTGCGCCAAGCAAAGCCCACAAACCAAGAAATACTTCACGTTTTAAAATTCCCCAGTGCGCTACTAAATCGGCATTGGATAAAAACTTGATAGCGAAAATTAACTCCACAAATCCAAGAACAACTTTAACTGAGTTAAGCCAGCCCCCTGATTTAGGAAGCGATTTCATCATTCCGGGGAACAGCGCGAATAATCCGAAGGGTAGTGCCAACGCAAATCCAAAGGAGGTCATACCTGCTACCAGGTTTATTTTGCCGCTTGAAGAACTGAGCGCACCTACCAATAACGAACCGATAATAGGACCGGTGCAGGAAAAAGAAACAATGGCCAGCGTAAGTGCCATAAAGAAGATGCCTATCAATCCTCCTACGTTTGAGGCAGAGTCGGCTTTGTTGGCAATGAAACTTGGCAGCTCAATTTCATAGAAACCGAAGAAGGAGAAAGCAAAAATCAGGAAGATTAGAAAGAAGAAAACATTGAGCGGTGCACCGGTAGAAATTTCGTTGAGTGTATCGGGCGAAATATCAAAAATCAAAAACGGAACCGCCAGTAAAAAATAAATAAATACAATGCTAAAGGCATAGACGAACGCTTCGGACTTGCCTTTGGTTTTACTCTCGCTACGCTTGGTAAAGAAAGAAACCGTGAGCGGAATCATAGGGAAAACACAAGGGGTAATGAGCGCCACTAAGCCGCCAAGAAAACCAAGAACAATAATAGAGAGCAGACCTTTGTTTTCTGTTTCCTCACCTGAACCGCAATCAGTAAGTGGCTTGCCGAATTTATCTTCGGGAGCAGCTGCTACTAAAGATTGATCTATGGAATCCTTTTCTATTTCATCTTGAATAACTGCCTGCACCGCAGAATCAAAAACTATTTGTGGATTGTCAATAAAGCCCTTTGTTTTTGAATCGGAGGGAACAATTTCTTTAGGAGTTGGTCCTGCTGCTTTCAAATCAAATTCAAATTCAAGCAGGTCGGGCGGCAAACATCTTGCATCATCGCAAAGCATAAACTCAAGCGTTACCTTAAGTTTGGTGTCCTTCAATACTTTTACTTGTTGCTCAAGCGTCAAATCATTTTCAAAATATTTCAACTCCATATCAAACACAGGGTCATGACCGGAGTGAATTTTTGTTCCTGCCTCGGTAACCTTACCAATCAGTTGAACGTTTTTATTATTCTTATCGAAAGTGAGAGAAGTGGGAACCGGGCCATCGTTTGAGATAAACTGCGAGTACGTATGCCATCCTTTATCAATCTTTGCGGTAAGAATAAGTTTGTATTCTCCTTTCGCGGTTTGTTCCGCTTTCGAAGTCCAACTCGAGGGGTTGAGGATTTGAGAAAATGAAAATTGGGAAATGAGCAATACAAAAACTAAAACAGAAATCTTCTTCATCGAAACTAATTTTTGACGTTGACGAAAATAGAAGAATAACCTTTCATATAAAATTACTCCAGTTTTAGTCTCTTCCTCCAAATCCTGGTAAAATAGATGATGACAGGTGTGCCCAAGGCGGTTGGCAGCAACCCTAACACTCAGCCAGGCTTAACAAAATTTATAATCGTTTTCTGGCGGAGAAAAAATATAAGAAGACTATTACCACCCATCATGACAAAAGATTTTGCTGTTATGCGTTGAGTCGTGATGCCTTTTCTGTTGAAAGCGCAATTAATCCGGTGAGCAGAGCAACCGTTTCTGCATAACATGGCTGTAGAGAAGAATGCTGTAAACTAACCCTATCTGTTTTTCCATGCGTCAAAGTTTCGTTGCATTTGCCGGATATGAACCGGAATATGCTCTTCGTATGTTTTAAGCCATTGTTCAAAGTTCATTAATCCGTTTTCGGAATGATGAATGGTTGCAGACATCCAGGTTTTATCATCTGTCTTTTTAATTAAATCATAGGTCGTTTTACGCAGTAATCTAAAAAGCTCCAATGACTCTTCAATAGATTGTGAATGATAATCCAAACTCCTGGCCCATTTATTTTCGTCATAACCATACACTCCGCTCCCGGACTCAGCAATAAACCTTCTGCACCGAACAAACGAATTTGCTTCGCTATCAGCAATATGAATAACTACTTCGTGAATACTCCATTTTTCAGGAGCCGGTTTCCATTGCCACATCTCTTTAGGAAATTCCATCAATGCTCCAATCAAAATATGGTAAGCAGTTCCATAGGATTCAATAAGGGCATTGCGTTCCTGCTTTGTCATAATGGTCAGTTGGGAATGAAGAAAATAAAAAAAGCAGAAGCGTCTGGCTCCTGCTTAACAAATCAGTATTATTATTTTATCAGCTATACAGCACCGTCATCTCCAGCACTTTGCTGATTAACGATTCAAACAGAATTTTTCCATCGGTATTGAACAACGTTTTCTCCGAAGCGCGCTCAGGATGTGGCATCATACCGAAAACATTTTTGCCTGCGTTGCAAATGCCCGCAATATTATCCAATGAACCATTGGGATTGGCTTCCATTTCAATATCACCATACTCATCGCAATACTTAAAAAGAATTTGATCGTTCTCGTAAAGTGATCGCAGGGTTTCTTTGTCGCAATAATATCTTCCGTCACCATGAGCAATAGGAATTTTCAATACCGCTTTTTCGTCAATCTTACAGGTGAGCAAAGTTTTGGTTGTTTGAGATTTCAGATAAATATTTTTGCATTCATACTTCATGCTTTCGTTCCGCAAAAGCGCCCCCGGCAACAAATGGGATTCACATAAAATCTGGAAGCCATTGCAAACTCCAAAAACTTTGCCCCCGTTGTTGGCAAATGGGATGACCGCTTCCATCACCGGAGAGAAGCGTGCAATCGCACCTGTGCGAAGGTAATCACCGTAGCTAAAGCCTCCGGGAAGAATAATGCAATCATCTGTAGTAAAGTCCGTTAAATCGGTTTCCTTATGCCAGATATAACGTGCTTCGCAGCCCATGACTTCTTTTACTACACGATACATGTCTTTATCGCAATTAGAACCGGGGAAAACTACAATTCCGAATTTCATAAATAGATTTTTAAAAGATATTGAATAAAGGAAGAAACTGCCCTGCTAATACGAGCAAAATTAGAATTAAATGAATGACTTCCGAAACCACTTTATTTTTTATTTGCATAATCACTAAAGAAGAAATTATCCCCAGCGGCAAGCCCATCATCACAAGGTGACTAAGACTAATCGTTTGCTGAAGGGCAAATGAGATAACGATCAGAAAGAAGAAAATAACAAGAAGAGTTGAAAATTTACGCACCTGAATCAGGCTGGAATATAAGGCCGATGGCAGCAGGATGAGTGAAGCAATAGCAAGCACGGAAAGAGACAGGAGCATCACCCCATCAAAGCGATTGAATGTAACGGCTTGCAGCCAGCCAACAGAATGTACATTAGCAATATCTCCAATTAACTTACCCGCTTGGTCGTTCCAAAAATAGTAGGTAAAGACAAGAAAAAAGGGGCAGATGAATCCAATCAGTATAATGACCCACTCCCTATATGCGAACGCACGAATAGTTGAAAGTCCGATGTAAGCCAAAAACAGGAACAAAATAGAGGGGAAATAGAATAAAGTGGCAATGGCAATGAAAAACCCCACATCAAAAATAGCTGTGTTAGGTTTTTCTTTTTTAAAAAGTGAAAAAAGTCTTTCTGTAGAAAGCAGCAGAAACGTCAAAGCCACTGCAGCCGGAGAAAATAGCAAGCCTTGTTTAAAAAAAGAAGCAAAGAGTATGAATAATGCACCAGAGATATAGCTTTTCCTTGGTAAAAACTTATTCCCGTTTACAATGCTATTAACTAAAAGGGATTGAACAAAACACAGAAGCGCTGATAGAACTATACTGAAGACGGTAGGATTAAAAGAAACATCTTTTAAAAAACCGAAAAGAAGCTGACTTAGAGGTTCACGGTACTCAAAAACAAAATTTGAATCGATAGGAACAAAAGCAAAGTAAATTCTGAAAAGAACTAAATAGAAAATGTAAAAAACTATTACGGAAGGATTATTTGATTTGAAGAAAGAGAACAAGGTCTAAAATTGTTATTGATTAGTTTGCTAAAAAATAATTTTTGCCAATTGCAAGGCACCGTTTTTATAACTGGGAATGATTACTTCATTTGGAGAAACCTGCTTCCCCATTTTAGGAAGCAACATCATATCCTTTTCCTCCTGGTTTAAAATTGTTTGCCGGTTGCTCTTACCAACACTGGTTAAGGTATATTCATTTAACACGCCAGAGGACGAAATATCATCCAGATAAATGAAGCGAAGTTTATCCTTTTCATTCACTATCAGAAAGGAAGAATACACCCCATTATCATCTTCACTAGCTTGCTTTTTCCGCATCACCGAACTCCATTCCATAATACCATTCGAATTTATAGAGAAAGCAATGATATCGTTGAATTGAAAAATTTCAGATGTTCGATAGTTACTAAAGCCTGGTTGAATACTTACCCCTACAGGCGTTTCCCGAGTGTCTTTTATAAATGATTCTGCTACAATCAGGGATCCTCCATCATTACGCAAAGTACTTTTACGAATATTGAAAGTATATAGACTTTGATTCGTAACATTTTCTCTACCTGTAAGTTCAGCAATGAATTCTTTAGAAAAGGGGGTATATCTCACTTTAATAAGCGTACCGTTTGCCGGGTCAAAGCTGGAATAAACAAAACCATTTGCAACATCTTCATCCCGCTCTTTAGAGTCATAAAAGCTGGTCATTACTAAGTTCCCGTTTTTATTATCAATCTCAAACCAAGGTTCACCAAATGTTTCCTTTTCCGTAGTTATAGCATAATTAGAAAACTGCCCATCACTACTCATATGAAGGACATGATATTCACTGCCACTGCTTTTGATTTCAGGTTTCAAAATTAAAAACGCATTCCCATTGTTATCGATTACCGATTTTGAATATTCCAGTTCACGCTCATCCCTACCGGCCGGAATTATTTTATTATAAAGCATTTTCAACCCCCGATCTAAACACATGAACTTTATCACATCTACTTTGCCGTTCGAAAAGAAGGGATAATAAATCATCAAAGAAGATTGGTCAACCGATGGTTTGAAGCGAAGATTAGAAGCGACCAAGTCTTTTCGGTCGAGAACGGAATCAATGAGGATGGGCTTCCCAATCTCCATAAATTTTGCATTGACCGGTTGTGCATATAGTACCGAATATTTTCTGTCCTGCTGCAAATAAAAAATTACAGCCCCTGTTTTATTCAACATTATGTACTGCAATAGTCCGTTCTGATTTTTAAACTCTATAGTTTTAGAAGTAACCAGCTTCATCTCATTATCAAAAATATCGATCACATCTTCCGTCCCATACAGCCTCAAAACAATACCATCATTATTCTTTCCAATTACTTTAAACTTGCTGGTTTTTGCAGGCAACTTAGAAGCACCAGAAATTTGAACTACAGGTTGTGCAACAGAGGAAAGAAAAAGCAGAATAAGTAAAGGAATCAGGTGAAGTTTCATCTGCTCAAAACTAAGAAATCAAAGATGAATAGTTGCTATTGCTTCAGCCGCGGATCCATAGCATCCGTTAATCCGTCACCAATCAGGTTAAAAGTTGTAACGGTTACGAAGATGGCAAAGCCCGGGAAGATGGCCAACCACCAGGCCTGGGGAATTTGACGCGCGTAAGAAAGGAGTTGACCCCAGGTAACAGTATCTGCAGGGCCGAGTCCTAAAAAAGATAAAGTTGATTCGGTAAGAATGGCTCCCGCAATACCAAAGGCAATAGAGATAAGAACCGGAGAGAGCGCATTGGGTATAGCATGTCGGAAAAGGATATGTGCATGGGAGTAGCCAAGCGAGTTAGCTGCTTCTATATATTCCAGGCTACGAACCTTTAAAAGCTCGGCACGGATGAAACGCGCAATGCCAGTCCAGCCGGTTAAACCGATGATACCCATAATGACATACAGGTTTGGTTTACGCACAATTGAAATGATAAGAAGGATGAGGAAAAGTGTAGGAATGGAATTTAGAACTTCAATGATGCGCATAATAACTAAATCGAAAGGCACGGCCACCTGCTTTCCAAGAAAAGGAATTTTCTTGAGCGGAATAACCAGTAGGTTTCCAAGGGTAATTACCCCGGCAAAAATCAACACGCTGATAAAAAGTTGGAAAAATCCGTCACCTAAAGATTTGCCGAGCGCATCAGTAATATCATACGAGCGCACACCAAACGCATAGAAGAAAGCAAAAAACAGGAACAGTAAATTTCCCCATAAGCGAACGAGGGATACCTGAAAGTTTTCATCCCCATAGAAACCTGCCAGCGAGCCAAGCAAAATGCCGATAACCGAAGCAATGAACATGGAGAAAATTCCTACCGTCATGGCAATTTTGGTCCCGTGAATCATTCCCGCTAACACATCGCGGCCTAACTCATCGGTTCCAAACCAGTGGTGAAAGCGCATGGAAGGAACTACCTGCTCATCGAAGGGACCTTTGGAATGGATGTTGCCGTCATCTTGGTTCATTGGCAAATATGGCACAGGGGGAAATATCACCATGTCATAATCCAGCTTTTTCCAATCAATATTCTGAAACTGTCTTTGAAATTCTCCGATACCAAACCCTACGGAAATTTCTTTAAGCACTGGAAAATATAACTCTCCCTGATACTTGCAGACTAAGGGTTTTTCGTTGGCAAGAAAAGGAGCTAATACCGCAATAACAGCCAGCAGAATAACAATGTAAAGTGAAATAACCGCGGTCTTCTTTCTGCGGAACTGCTTCCACACAAAGGCCCAATAGCCTTGGTCATTCTTTTCCCTCACTGTATCTGCAGCCATTTTCTTTTACTTCTTTGAATATGAAATTCGTGGGTCAACCACGGCATATAAAATATCGGAAACCAAATAACCCACCAATGTGAGAATTGCGGCAAACATGGTGTTGGTCAAAATCATCGGGTAATCTTTTTGGATTACCGCTGCGTATGTTATTTGTCCCAGTCCCGGAATGGTGAATAGAAATTCGAGAATAATGGAACCGCCAATCAGCGCAGGAAAAAAGGAAGCAAAAATGGTAATGATAGGTAACAGTGAATTACGGAAAGCATGCCTCCAAATCACTTTGTTTTCGGGCAAGCCTTTAGCACGTGCAGTGCGGATATAATCTGCTCCTAACACGGTCAGCATAGAACCTCGCATTTGGCGGGATAGATAAGCGAAGCTTGCATACGAGGCAATAATTAACGGAAGGGCTAAGTGATACGCCAAATCGCCAAATTTGTAGAAAAAGCCGTCCTCCATAGTGGCATCCCCTAAACCAAATGGAGGGAAAATTTCTATGTAGTCAGGACTGCATAGAAAGAAAATAGCCATAGTTCCTATCCAAAACACAGGGAGTGAATAGGTGATAAAAAGCGCTACGGTCATTCCTGAATCGTACGCAGAGCCCTTTCTTATCGCCAACGAAATTCCCAATGGAATTGAAATGATGTACTCAATTACAATGACCAAAATGCTGATAAGCATGGTTATCCAAAGACCGTCCCAGATAACACTCTTTACAGGGCGTTTGGTGAAAAATGAAATACCGTAATCACCTCTTATAAATCCTTTGCCCAATGTAGGGTCGGTTTCTTCACCAACCCATCTTGCTTCACCAAACAGCCAGCGGTGGTATTGGTTATGTGTTCCGCTCCATTGGACCTTAGGCACATATCTTTTCCAGACACTGGCTTCACTCTTTATTTTGCTGTAAGCAATTTCAGTTGCTTCAACTTTCGCTTTTATATCAACCAGATTAGGTGCAAGCGCTGATTGCTCTTTCAGATCAGTAAATAATGCAGAGAGCACAACATCTTGATGATGAATAAAAACTTTAGCAACCGTATTTCTCAATTCTATCAAAGCATCCACATTGGTAGAATCTTTTTTTGTAGCAATAATTGAAAACTCCAGCGTTTTAAGCTGATGATAATAGTTTTCAATCTGCGGCCAGTTACCATACTCATACACTAAACGGTCGAGCATTTCGCGATGATTCTTGGTAGGTATCCGGATAAGCGTATCGCTCTGAGCTGTATTGGTAAAAGCAAAATAAAAGATGGGTAAATCCAAACCAAGTTTATGTCTAAGCTCGCGATACGAGCGCTCGGTGGCAAGCTTATCAGATGCCTGCCCTTCGCTACTGCTCCGGCTTAACATAGTCTCGGCAGGGTCACCTGGGGCAGCTGAAATTAAAATGAAAGTCAGGAGAGAAATAATAAAAAGGGTAGGAATAAAAATCAATATCCTTTTAAGGATATAACCGAACAAGGGGAAAGAAATTCTTGCAAAGAAAACTTTCTTGCCCGCCTCTGTTTTTCCAGACTTGGTTTCTATTTCTACCGGTTTCATTAAACTGTGTGCTTAATTATTTTGCGACAGTTTAAAAGAAGCCTCGTTAAATCCAGGACGAACAATAAACGTTTCTGTGTTTGTGAAACGTTTGCTGATAGCAATTCTCTCTTTGGGGCTCCAGATAAAAATATAGGGAACGGCATCATGAACAGCTACCTGGAATTTGCGGTAAAGATTATTCCGTTTTTCATCATCCAACTCTGAGCGGATATCTTCAATCAGTTTATCCGTTTCGGCATTTCCGAAATAAACATAATTGCTCCCGCCATTGATAGACTCTGTATGCCAGATTTGCTTCGGATCATCAGGGTTTGGCGAACCAATCCAGGCACCGTAATACATTTCAAAATCGTGTTTGTTTTGGTTCTCAAGATAAATACTCCACTCTTGAGGAACCACATCCACATTAATTCCCACCTGCCGGCATGCTTCTTTGAAAATAAGAGCCGCATCTCTGCGAGAATCATTCCCGGCATTATATGTAAATGTGATATTAAACTCCGTTTGCTGTCCGTTTATTTTTTTGTCAATGGTTCCATCACCATTGCTGTCTTTCCATCCGGCTTCAGCTAAAAGAACCTTAGATTTTTCAATATTGAAATCGTAAGGAGTGATGGTGTCATTGAATGCGCCTTTTTTGTAAGGATTAACAGGGCCATTCACGCGCTCGCCCAAGCCGTAGCCAATAACTTTTATAATTTTCTCAACATCGGTAAGGTGAGCTAATGCTTCACGAACGCGCACATCTTCAAACTTAGGGTTGCGCATATTAATACCGAAATACGTATAAGCCATAGAAAGCGGTGTATTCAGAGTAAAGTTTTTCTTCACCTCTTCCGAAGTTTGTAATTGCTCAACAAAATCTTTGCTCTTGATACCATACATCACATCTAAACGCTTTCCTTTTAGTGCAGTTAGAGCGGCAGTCTGGTCTTTGATAGTTTGGTAAATCAGTTTATCAGGAAATGCTTCATATGAATATTCATTATTAAATTTTTCACCCCACCAGTTCTTCTTCTTTTTCAAAACAATTTTTTGTCCTGTCACCCACTGGTCAAATGCATAAGGCCCTGAACCTACAATGTAACCTGAATCGCGCTGAAATTTTTCGCTATTATATTCGGTGGCAAACTCTTTCATCCGGGCATCTTGCTCTATCTCGGCAAATTTTGTGTTGATGTCGCCAATGCTGAAGTTCTCCATCAGGTTCTTAGGATCGTAGATATATCTTGGAATTACAACAAATCCACCTGCAACCGATTTAGCCAGAATATATTTTTTGTTGCAGACAATAGTCAGTTTGCGCGGATTGTCAGGATAGGTAATTACATCACTGATCAATTCAAAATAAGGACGCTGCGGTTCATTACTGATAACAGGGGCCTTATACATTTTAATAGAGAAAATAACATCGGCTGGTGTAATCGGTTCGCCATTATCCCATTTTGCTTCTTCGCGGAGTTCGCAGGTATAGGTCAATAAATTTTTAATGCTGTCGTACTCCTCAATGGGCAAGGCCTTTGCCAAAATAGGTTCATACTCCAAAGTCCTAGGATTGGTCCCCCACAAACCCTGAAACATCTGAGCAATGTAATAACCCGCATCAGCACTTTGATAGTTGGTGGGGTTCAACATATCGGTATCGCTCAACTCATGAACGATAACTTCATTCTTCTCTTTTTTCTTTCCGCAGCCGTATAAAACCAGAGCCGCCAAAGCCATTACAAAAACTTTCTTGGTGAGTTGAGTGTTCATTGCTGTATATTTTTTGTTGGGGTTATTTTGAGGTGGACAAATATATAAGAATAGGTAAGAAGAAAGATAAAATTTGCAGCTATGAAAAAAGTTCTGATTACAGGTGGGAGCGGCTTAATCGGTATCCGATTAACCGAGTTACTTTTAAATAAAGGCTATTCGGTGAGCCAGTTGGGAAGAGCCAAGAGCCAAGAGTCAAGATTCAGGACGGAGTCTTTTGTTTGGGATATTGAAAAGGGTAAAATAGATGAAAAGGCATTTGAAGGGGTTTCTGCTGTTGTGCACCTTGCCGGTGCGGGAGTGGCTGCTAAAAAATGGGGCGAAAAACGCAAAAAGGAGATTATTGACAGCCGTGTGCAAAGTTCAAAAGTGATTTTCAATTTTTTGAAAAAAGAAAAACATGAAGTGAAGACTTTTATCAGTGCTAGTGCAGTAGGCTACTACGGTGATTGCGCTGATGAAATTGTAACAGAGGAACGCCAATCTGGCAATGGTTTCCTGGCAGATGTCTGCAAAAAATGGGAAGCAGGGGCGAAGCAGTTTCCAAAGCTCGGAATTAGGGAGGTGCGCTGCAGAATTGGGATAGTTCTTTCAAAAAAGGGTGGGGCACTCCCTGAACTTACCAAAACCATCCCCTTAGGAGTGGCTACTTATTTTTCAAAGGACAATCTCTACTATCCTTGGGTACATATAGATGATGTTTGCAGAATTATAATTCACGCGCTCGAAAACGAAGACGTTAACGGAGCAATCAACACAACATCGTCACAACCGCTTTTGATGAGAGATTTAATGAAAGAAATTCTTGAAACTAGAAAATCGAATGCTGCCTTGTTGCCTGTTCCGTCATTCGCAATCAAAATAGCAATGGGAGAAATGAGTGAAATGCTATTGAGTAGCCAGAGATGTTCCGCAGAGAAAATAATAAATACAGGTTTCCGTTTTACATTTGCTGATATCCACGCAGCGCTAAAAAATATTTACCCCCATGAACAACACTAAAATTTTCACATCGGCTATAATAGCTTTCGCTATCGTCTTTTCATCTCTTGCATTACGCAATGCGTGGGTTAAAGGAAAAAAAGGAAATGAAAGGATTAGCGTAACCGGACTTGCCTCCAAAGATTTTGTTTCTGACCTTATTGTTTGGAAAGGAAATTTCTCTAGAATGAGTATGAATACGGCCGAAGCTTTCAATGACCTGAAACGTGATGCGGATATGATTAAAACTTACCTGATATCGAAGGGAGTCACAGAGAACGAAATTGTTTTTTCATCAGTAACCATTAATAAACAATTTCAGCAGGTTCAGATGGGAGAGAATAACTGGAAACAGGTTTTTATTGGCAATCAATTAACACAGCAAGTGCAAATTGAAAGTAGGGAAGTAGATAAGATTGAAAGAATTTCGCGCGACATTACAGAGTTAATAGGTCAACAGATTGAATTGAATTCTATTGCGCCTAACTATTTTTATACAAAACTTGCCGATTTAAAAATTGAAATGCTGGCTGCAGCAACAAAGGATGGTCGCACGAGAGCCGAAAAAATTGCTGAAAATTCGAAAACAAAAATAAGCGGACTTAACAACGCTGATATGGGTATTTTTCAAATAACTGCACAAAACTCCACCGAAGATTATAGCTGGGGCGGAGCATTTAATACATCTTCTAAAAACAAGACAGCTTCTATTACTGTAAAGTTGAATTTTAATATCAATTAAAATTCAAAAACTTGCAAAAGGAGTTCACTGTTGTTTTAGAAAAGTGTAGTCCGAAATCAAATTACCCTGTTCACCGGTGGTATATTGAGCAATCAAAAAGTAGCCTTTTGATTTAAGCTTATTAATGGTCTGATTAATTTTTTTCAGATTTTCCAATTCGTTTTTTTCGCTGTAAGGAAGCAAAGGAATATCTTCCGTGTTTCCATCCTCATAAACAATAAAAATTTTTGCGGCAATGTAGCCGCTGCCCATTCCTATTGCCTTGTTACAATCGAATACCCGAACTGTTGCATAGCCTCCTAACTGTGAATAAGCGGAATGAGCAAATAGAAAAAAAACAAGAGCAAGAAATAAGTGCTTCGCATTCATGATATATCTGTTTTATCGTTTTTCAATAACGGTTTGTGTTGGGTAAGCGAATTCAATTCCGGCAGTTTTAAATTTTCGCAGCACTTCCTTATTTATTTCAGTTTGAGTGGAATGATTGTCGCTTTGCTTTTTTATGAAGTAAGTAAAATTTATATCAATTGACGATGCAGAAAATTTTTCCAGAAAAATATGTGACTCAAATCCATTTACATCGGGGGATTGTTCAACAATACTTTTTAAAATAGAAATCGCTTCATCAATTTTCTCAGAAGAGGTTTCGTACACCAAAGTGAGATAAATTACTATGCGTTTTGAAGGTTCAACAGAAATATTTTCGATGGCATTATCTGTAAAGTAGGCATTCGGAATTGTAACCACTCTTCCGGCCCCTGTACGCATCCTCGTACTCCGTATTCCGGTATATACTACGGTCCCTTCAATTTCCTTTATTTTAATAACCTCTCCAATATGAAATGGCTTATCCATAAATACCACCAATCCACCAATGATATTTTTTACCGTGTCTTGAGCAGCCAAAGCCAAGGCAAGTCCTCCGATTCCTAAACCTGCAATCAATGCCCCTACATCAAAGCCCGCATTATTCAAACCAACAATAATTCCTAACGACCATAAAACGATTTTTGAAGCCCGCTTAGTCAGAGCCATCATTTGTCTGTCCAGTTTGGATGTCTCCTCCTCTCGATATTTGCTGAAATAAAATTCTATTCCCACTCGTATAACTCGCGTAAGAAACCACGTAATAGCAAGTGCACTCATGAAAACAAAACCTCTCTGTAAATAATTTTCAATGGCTTTTGAAAAATGAAGTTGCTCAACAGCAAACCTGAAACCGAGCAACACAATTCCAAATGCGACCGGAGTATCTATCTTCTCAAAAAGAAGGTCATCAAATTCGGAAGAAGTTTGCTTGGTCAACATTTTGAGCAACTTGCTTATAAGCCAATAAATAATCCTGGCAAAAACAACAGAAGTAACAAGAATAGATAGCGCAATCAGCCACTCCGAGATGGCATTGTGGTATATTTGGTAATTGAGAAAACTATCTGGCGAATGCATGAGACAAAGAAAGAAAACTCCAAACGTTAACTAAAGACTTTGCTTAATTGTTTGTGTCTATTTGCAAAAATTATCTTATAAACCGGAAGCAATAAATAGCCGAGTAAAGAAATGCGCGGAGCGAAGTGGATCTCATCTTTTACAAGTGTTTTTCCATTGCATTCAGAAATAGTGCGAATATGTTTCCAGTAATGATGTTGAATTGAATATGAGTTTTCATAAAATGCGGTCCCGACATCAATTCTATCTAAGCATAGGTAATGCAAGTCAATCGGAATAGAACCAAATAGAAGGATCACACTTTTGAAAAGAACTTGCTTTAAAGGAACTTCATTTTTACCAATTTCACTCATCTCTTTAGGATAAGTCATCCTTGCGAATGGCTTTAGTTCTGCATTCACATTTTTCATCTGCGTGATGTGCTGCCACAAAATTTCCTTTGAGGAGTTTATTTCTGACTCAATAGCGAAAGTGAAATCATTCATCAATACGCCAAATTCGGACTCAACCACCTTTCCATTTCTGCAACTGACAATCCTTTCGCCTTTGCCAACGATTCCACCTGATCCTTTTGGATTTTTCCTACACCAAAATACTTTGAATGAGGTGAAGCAAAATAAAACCCGCTTACGCTGGCTGTTGGATACATAGCGTTGCTTTCAGTTAGCTTGATTCCTGTATTCTTTTCTACATCCAGCAATTTCCAGATAGTTGGCTTTTCCGTATGGTCAGGGCAAGCTGGGTAACCAGGTGCCGGGCGAATGCCTTGGTACTTTTCGTGAATCAAGTCTTCGTTAGAAAGTTTTTCATCACCTGCATATCCCCAAAATTCTTTGCGCACCCGCTCATGCATTCTTTCAGCAAACGCTTCCGCCAACCGGTCAGCAAGCGCTTTGAGCATGATGGAGTTATAATCATCAAGGTCTTTTTCAAACTTTTCAATTTGCTTTTCAATTCCTAATCCGGTGGTTACTGCAAAAGCTCCGAAGTAATCATCTTTAGGTGCAACAAAATCTACTAAACAGATATTCGATTGCCTATCTTTCTTAATCTGCTGTCGCATTTGGTGAAAGGAAGTGAGTTGTTTTCCGCTTTCGTCAAATACATTGATGGTTTCATTTTCAGAAGCTGCAGGGAAAATTCCAATTACTGCTTTTGCAGTAATCCATTTTTCTGCAATTATTTTTTTGAGCAATGCTTGTGCATCATCATAGAGTTTCTTTGCTTCCCTTCCATATTTCTCACTTTCAAAAATTCGCGGATAAGCACCGTTCATTTCCCAAGTGGAGAAGAAAGGGGACCAATCAATGTATTGAGCCAGCTCTTCTAAACTGTAATCGTCAAACACTTTTACGCCAACAAAATTCGGCTTCCTGATTTGTTCTTTGCTCCAGTCAATCTGATATTTGTTTTTGCGCGCTTCAGTAAGCGTTACATACTCGACATCGCTTTTCCTGTTTGCATGCAATTCGCGCATGTCAGCATATTCCTTCTTTACATTCGCAGAGAAATTTGCGCTTTCATCTTTGCTCAATAAACTACTCGCTACCGTTACAGCTTTAGAAGCATCGAGAACGTGAACCACATTTCCTGAAAATACAGGCGCCACTTTAACAGCTGTGTGAAGTTTTGAGGTAGTTGCTCCGCCAATCAGCAAAGGCTGTTTCATACCAAGCCGCTCCATTTCTTTCGCTACGTGAACCATTTCATCAAGTGATGGAGTAATCAAACCACTCAAACCGATGATCTGCGCTCCTTCTTCACGCGCGCGCTCTAAAATTTTATCAGCAGGAACCATCACCCCCATGTCAACAATCTCATAGTTGTTGCAGGCAAGCACAACTCCAACAATGTTTTTTCCAATGTCATGCACATCCCCTTTAACGGTGGCAAGGAGAATTTTACCATTGTTCTTCGCAGTGTTTCCTGATTTCCTTTTTTCTTCTTCAAGATACGGAAGCAGATATGCTACTGCCTTCTTCATCACACGAGCACTCTTTACTACCTGCGGTAAAAACATTTTCCCGCTGCCAAATAAATCACCCACGATGTTCATTCCCGCCATTAACGGACCTTCAATAATTTCTAATGGCTTATCATATTTCTGTCGAGCTTCTTCAGTATCAATAAACTCTACAATTCCTTTTGCAAGCGCGTGAGCCAACCTATCTTCAACTGAACCATTTCGCCACTCCTCATTTACTATTTCGGCTTTGTCTTTCTTCTTCACTGTTTCGGCAAAAGCGAGTAAACGCTCAGTAGCATCTTCTCTTCTGTCTAACAAAACATCCTCTACGCGATCCAATAAATCTTTCGGAATATCATCATACACTTCGAGCATGGTTGGGTTCACAATGCCCATGTCCATACCATTTTTGATTGCGTGATACAAAAATGCAGAGTGCATTGCTTCGCGCACCGGATTATTTCCCCGGAAAGAGAAGGAAACATTGCTCACTCCTCCGCTTACGTGTGCATGCGGGAGATTTTCTTTTATCCATTTGGTAGCTCGGAAAAAATCAATCGCATTCTGGCGGTGTTCTTCCATGCCGGTTGCTACCGGAAAAATATTAGGGTCAAAGATGATATCCTCGGCAGGAAAGCCTATTTGCTCTGTAAGTATTTTATAGCTGCGTTCACAGATTTCAATTCTACGTTCGTAACTATCGGCTTGTCCTTTTTCATCAAACGCCATTACAATAATGGCAGCACCATAATGATGAATCAACTTCGCCTGTTTGATAAATTCTTCTTCGCCACCTTTTAAGGAAATGGAATTCACAATTCCTTTACCTTGCAAACATTTCAAGCCGGCTTCAATTATGTGAAACTTAGAACTATCCACCATCACCGGCACCTTTGCAATATCAGGTTCGCTGGCGGTCAGGTTCAGATATCTCTTCATGGCATCTTCTCCATCCAGCATCCCTTCATCCATATTCACGTCAATCACCTGCGCGCCACCCTGCACCTGGTCAAGCGCCACCGTAAGCGCGTCCTCGTATTTATCTTCCTTAATCAGTTTTAAAAACTTGGCAGAGCCTGTAACATTCGTGCGCTCACCCACATTCATGAAATTACTTTCGGGTGTCATGGTAACAGGTTCCAGTCCGCTCAATTGCATGAAAGGAATACGCATTGGTTTCTTACGCGGAGAATACTTTGCTGCCACCTTCGCAAACTCACGGATGTGATCAGGAGTGGTACCACAACAGCCTCCTACAATATTTACAAAACCACTCTTACAGAAATCCTCAATATCCGCACCCATCATCTGAGCGGTTTCATCATAACCGCCAAACGCATTTGGCAAACCGGCATTCGGATAAACACTCACCCAGGTATGAGCTACATTCGAAAGCGTTTCGAGATACGGCCGCATGTCCTTTGCACCCAGCGCGCAATTCAATCCCACAGAAAGAAGATTCGCGTGCTTAATCGAAATCCAAAACGCTTCGGTAGTCTGCCCACTCAAAGTTCTTCCGCTGGCATCCGTAATAGTTCCTGAAACCGAAACCGGAAGATTGGTTCCTTTCTCTTCCTGAACTTTCATGATTGCAAAGAGTGCTGCTTTACAATTCAGTGTATCGAAAACAGTTTCCACCAATAGCCAATCAACTCCGCCATCAATTAAACCGTGTGCTTGTTCGCTATACGCTTTCACCAACTCATCAAAGCTGATGGCACGAAAGCCGGGATTATTTACATCGGGAGAAATACTTGCAGTTCTGTTAGTGGGGCCGAACGCGCCTGCAACAAAGCGCGGTTTACCCGGTTCCTTCTTCGTGAACTCTTCAGCAACTTCCTTCGCAATTTTTGCTGACTCGAAGTTTAGCTCGTAAGCAAGATGCTCAAGTTTGTAATCGGCCTGTGCAATGGTAGTGGAGGAAAAAGTATTTGTTTCTACAATATCAGCACCGGCTTCAAAATATTGATGGTGAATCTCGCGAATGATTTCGGGCTTGGTTATAGAAAGTAAATCATTGTTACCGCGAAGATCGTGCGTGTGATTTTTCAAACGCTCACCACGAAAATCTTCTTCGGTTAACGTGTAACGCTGAATCATGGTTCCCATGGCACCATCAAGCACCAGGATTCGCTTTTCAATTTCTTCGGTAAGATTAGGCTTAGTAGTACTCATAATTTCAGTATCAAGTATATAGTAGTTAGTATTTAGACAATACAAGTTTTGTCTTTGTAGTTCGCTTTCAAGAAATTGGGAAGGAAGAAGAAAATAAATTCTACTTATCTATCTCTGATAAAAAATCAGAGCAGGATTTGGCACCTGCCCCACATTGCTGCGGAGTGGTTGTCAAGACTTCAACGGGCCTGTCCCTCGGTCTTTCTTGATAACGATTTATTCAAAGAGCAGGGCAAATATAACCGTAATCTCTAACAATTAAAATCGTTCGTTACATTAGCGCGCTCAAAAAACAGCCCAGTGAAAGTTACCGAACATCTCGCCAAAGCAAATGGCAATACACTTTTCAGCATAGAAGTTCTTCCTCCGCAAAAAGGAAAGACGATTGATGATTTGTTGAAAGTGATTGAGCCTTTAATGGATTTCAAACCGCCTTTTATTGATGTGACTTATCACCGCGAAGAGATTATTTATAAAAAGCGGCCTGACGGTTTGGTGGAGGAAGTGCCTTTGCGCAAGCGTCCCGGCACGGTGGGCATTTGTGCGGCTATTAAAGGAAGGTTCAATGTAGATACCGTACCTCACCTTGTATGCGGGGGCTTTACCCCTGAAGAAACCGAGGATGCTTTGTTCACTCTTTATTATCTCGGCATTAACAACCTTTTGCTTTTGCAGGGCGACCAGGATAAGAATCCCAAAACTCCCGCTAAGCCCTCGGCATACAAATATGCCTGCGACCTGGTTCATCAGGTAGCTAATATGAATAAAGGAAAATTTTTGCATGAGGAAACCGAGAATGAATTGAAAACACAATTCTGTATTGGCGTAGCAGGCTATCCCGAAAAACATTTCGAAGCGCCTAACCTGAATACCGATATGAAATGGCTGAAGCATAAAGTTGACCAAGGCTCCGATTATATTGTTACCCAGATGTTCTACGACAACAAAAAATATTTTGAGTTTGTTGAGAAATGCCGCGCTATGGGAATCAATGTTCCTATTATCCCGGGCTTAAAAGCACTTGCCACTAAATCGCAACTTTCTGTACTCCCAAAAATGTTTCACATTGATATTCCGGAAGATTTAGCCTCAGCAGTAGAAGACTGTAAGGACGATAAAGCGGTAAAGCGTGTGGGTATTGAATGGGCTATTCAGCAATCGAAAGAACTGAAGACTGCAGGTGTTCCTTGCCTGCATTACTACACCATGAGCCGGAGTGAAGCTACAATAGAGATTGCGAAAGCAGTTTTTTAAATGACTCCATGAAAAAACTCCTCCTCGTCATTTGCTGCCTTTACTCTTCTCATGTATGGGCACAAAACTATGACCATGAGAAAATTGAACTACTAAGTCGTTGGGATGATACCACTATTACCGTTCTATCGCAGGTTGGCAGCCGCTATTCCGGAATTTGGGGATATGCTTCAAATGGTCGTGAATACGCTCTTTTGGGTGCAGAAAATGGATTGCATATCATAGATATTACGGATCCTTATCTACCTGTGCGTATTGCCCGTATTTACGGAAGAAGAAACGGCTGCACATGGAGAGAGTATAAAGTATATCAGCATTATGTTTACATGGTAAGCGATGACCCGGTAGTTAATAGCCTGCAGATTGTCGATTTATCTTTTCTACCGGATAGCGCGGTGGTCGTTTACGATGATGCCACCATTTTTAAGCAAAGCCATACCATTTTTATTGATGGAGATAAGCTCTATTCCGGAGCCACTACTTTTGGGAATGGACAAAAGTCCGCTATGTCCGTATACAGTTTAGACAATCCTGCATTGCCTGTTTTACTTCGAAAGCTAGAGCAGGATTACGGGTCTATAACCGGAAACGTTCATGATATGTTTGTACAGAACGATACTATTTATGCTTCTTGTGGCTACGATGGTCTACACGTTTTCAACTTAGATACTGCTAATCACTTTCAACTGATTGGCTCGTTAACCCAATATTCTTTTCAGGGATATAACCATAGCTCTTGTTTAGCAGCAGACGGAAATCATCTAGTAATGTTGGATGAAGTTCCGGAAGGGCTTCCGGTTAAGTCGGTACGAATTAACAGCCCTAATGATTTGGAAGTGATTGATACCCTCTCCAGTGGTTCTCTGGCAACTCCGCACAATCCGTTTTTGTGCGATAACAACCACGTTGCCATTGCTTATTATGAAGACGGACTGCAAATTTTTGACTTTACAAACCCTGCATCGCCAATAAGAACAGGCTATTTTGACACCCACTACCAAACAGCCACTGATTCCGCTGTTGGTTCATTCGCGGGGGCCTGGGGTGCTTATACGCAGCTGCCCAGTAAGCACATTATTGTCGCTGATATGCAAAACGGTCTGTTTGTGCTGAATGCTGATAGTGCGTTGGGAATTACCCGGATAAATACCGGAGCAGTAGAAGTAAAAGCAGATGCGGTTAAAGTCTATCCTAATCCTGTGGCCAATAGTTTCAGAATTGATGCTGGAAGCGGCAAAGTGGAAAGCGCAACCCTGTATAATGAAGTGGGGCAATTAATCAGGCATTTTAAAAATGCAAATACAGAGTTATCACTCCGCAACCTGCCTTCGGGATTTTATTTATTGGCAATTAAAGCAGGCGGAATAACTTCTTCTGTAAAATTGATTAAAGAATAGTCTACGGTTTCTCCATTACCTTTCCGCATTTTATGCACGTGCATAAATCTTTGTTCGAGTAAAAGCGCTCCATCACGTCCGGCAAATCTTTTACTATATCATCTACTCGCAGTTTTTCTTCATACAACTTGTTACTGCAGTTTTCGCAGAACCACATAAAAGCATCCAGCACATCGGTAGGGCGGTTTATTTCCATTACCAAACCAACACTGCCTTCCGTTCTTCGGGGAGAGTGCGGAGTGCGTGCGGGCAGCAGAAAAATATCTCCCTCGTTAATATTCATGTCCACAATCTTTCCGTCCTCCAGAATCTTCACCACAATGTTTCCTTCCAGCTGGTAGAAAAACTCCTCGGTTTCGTTATAGTGAAAATCTTTACGCTTGTTCGGCCCGCCTACCACCATTACAATAAAATCATCGTTGCCTTTATAAACTACCTGGTTCATTACAGGCGGCTTTAGCAGGTGGCGGTGCTCATCAATCCACTTTTTAAAATTGAAAGGTCGTGTAACCATGATGATTAATTTTAGATTTACGATTGTAAAAATAAACTAACAAATGAATCTGGACCTTACAGGAAAAAATGCTTTCGTAGGTGGAAGCAGCAAAGGAATTGGACGTGCTGTAGCCATGGAACTGGCAAAGCTTGGCGCCAATATAACGCTTGTAGGAAGAGATGAACCGGCACTGATGCAGGGCTTAATTGACCTCAGCTTTATCAGCAAAGCCGAACAACATCATGATTCAGTGGCCGTTGACTTTTCGAATCATGAAAAGGTGCGAAGCGCGGTTCAAAAGCATCTGAAGAAAACAAACAAGACCTATCATATCCTTATCAATAATACAGGCGGCCCGCCATCGGGAAAAATTTTTGATTCGGAGGAAAAAGAATTTGTGAGCGCGTTTGAAGCACACCTGTTAAACAATCATGTGCTTACAAAAATGTTTGTCGAAGGAATGAAGAAGAGCGGGTACGGCAGAATTATAAATATTATTTCCACTTCGGTAAAGCAGCCTCTCGCCAATCTTGGCGTGAGCAACACCATTCGTGCGGCTGTTGCCAACTGGGCCAAAACCATGGCCAACGAGCTGGGTGCTTTTGGCATTACGGTAAACAATGTGCTGCCCGGAGCCACCGACACCGACCGCATGAAAAGCATCATCAAAAACCGCGTAGATAAAACAGGCTGGGATGAAGACATGGTGCGCGAAGAAATGATGCGCGAAATTCCCATGGCGCGCTTTGCCAAACCCGAAGAAGTGGCGGCTGCGGTGGCGTTTCTGGCTTCTCCGGCTGCGTCTTACATTAACGGCATTAATGTGCCGGTGGACGGTGGAAGAACAGGCAGTCTTTAGACCTATAAGCTTAAAGAGCCCTTCGGGTTGGTTCCTTTCCAATCTAGTTTCTAGTAGAAAACCATCATTGAGTTAGAAACCGACAATATTTGTCACAAAACCGCCTTTAGGTAAAACTTCAGTGTCTTTAAGGTCGACTTCGGAGCAATCATTTTCTCAAAAGGATGGTTCCGAAGTCATACTTAGAGGCTCCCAAGTCAACCTTAGATGCTCCGGAGTGATACTTAGAAGTTCCGGAGTCAACCTTAGAGGTTCCAGAGTCATACTTAGAGGCTCCCGGGTCAACCTTAAAGACACTGAAGTCTTCCCTAAAGGCATCCAAATTATATGAGGGTGGTGGTAAAAGATAAAGAACATATAAGCCTTAAGTACTCTGCGGAGGGAGAATTGATGGAAACGGAATTCTACAAACACTAAAACGTTTGCCGCTTCTCATTCAATCTTCGTTACTGGCAAAGTTGCGTAGCTCTCTAAAACTGATGACGGTACATAACCACTTCAGCACCATCGTAACCAATGGTTTTTGGATATTTAAATTTTATCCTCCAGTTGTTCTTTAAATAGGTGCTATCCGAACTAAAAAACAGAGATCGGCAGTCATCGTTTGTAAGCACGGGATTTTCAATAATAATAAACCACGGGCTTGAATATGCAATTTGAAAACGCCTGCCGTTCGATTTTAAAGGACCGTACCAACGCTCATAACCATATTGTGATGGACCACCTCCCTGGAATTTCCGCTCGTATTCTGCACCGCCATCTTCAGTAATATTTAGTTTATAGTACCTACTGCCATAGTATCCTCCGCGCCACACGCCTACATAATCCGAATCGATATTTATCAGTTTTCTACAACCGCTAAAGCCTGATATAATAAGTAGAAACAAAAACAGTTTGGCTTTCATTGTATGCTGGGAAAGGGTAAAGTTTTAAAAAATAAAAGTTGTAGTTAAACCGGTTTTAAAATTTACTGCCTGTCCGCTGTAATCGATATTCGGGCCTATTAAAGGACTAAAACTGACGGAAGGTTTTAAAGCGTCTGCTTTTTTTCTGCTTTTTACACCTCTAAATGTCAGCACTGAACCAACAATACCTAACGGAATTGCAGGAATGATGGTACATGCCCCGGAAATGATAAGATAGTTTGCGCTACGCTGATCCCATTCAGGATTTTTACCTAATTCCCGTTTTGCATTTAAACCATAGCCTAATAAACTAATACCTGCAATTACGAAAGTACCCGCAAAGCAAAGAGCAGGTATGCCTTTTTTAAAATATGTTTTACTGAGTGCATTGTGTTTTATATAATCGTAATTTTCATTTGTAATGGGCAGTCCGTGCCCGTTAACAATTGAACCGTTTTCATATTTAATGGCCAGCGCGTTTACTTTTTTATAACCAAAAGTGCGGTGGTCAAATGAAGGTTGTCTGTAATTTCTAAACTCAATTTTACGTTCATTCATGCCCAATATCCGCACTTTCTCCTCTCTGCCGTTTTTATCAAGAATAAAATCCTGCGCTGTGCTAACTGATTTAACCGAAATAAGAAGGAGCAGACTTAAACATCGGATGGTGAGTTTCATTTAACTAATCTATAAAAATTTTTGTGATGCAGCTATTTCAACCAGATTGAATGGCACGCATTTCACCCAATATAATCTACGTTACCGGTACATCGCCTTCTGCACTTTTGGGAACATCAATTCCGGAATTCGCAAAGTCTTCAACTATATCAAACAGGATATTGGCAAAAGGGTAGTTGCCTATCTCGTTCAAATCAATGCTCACAATACGCTGGCCTACGTCAAGCAGTTTCAGGTCTTCGGGCAGGTGGTTGATTTGAACGTAGTAAATGTATTTGCGGTTGGGTTGTATGTCGCCTTCCACACAGTCGAATGTTTTAAAGAACTTAAATTCCTTAAGGTCAATTCCTATTTCTTCTTTCACTTCGCGCACCAGCGCTTGCTCGGGAGTTTCACCTTCTTCTATAATGCCTCCAAACAAATCCCAGTGGTTGGGAAATGAAATGCCGGGCTTATCATCACGAAGATAAATGAGGAGCTTGCCGTTTTTATCAAACAGCAAACAGGCAGCTACTTCAAACTGAAAAGGAGATTGCATAAGATTCTAGTGCGCCACCTTGGTCTCCGCACCTTTGTTGTGGTTCATAGCCCACCAACCGTAATAAGCAAGATACGCGAAACAAACCGGAGCAACAATGTAGCTCATCTTAATATTGGTTACATCGGCCAGCCAACCTTGAAAAGGAGGAATCACTGCCCCGCCAAGAATCATCATAATTAAAAACGAAGAAGCCTGCGAAGTGTAGTCGCCCATATTTTTAATAGCGTTAGCAAAAATGCAAGGCCACATTACCGAGCACCATAAACCACCGCTCAGAAAAAACAGGATGGAAAGATTGCCCTCGGTAAACATGCCTCCAAGCATACAAAGCACTGCTGCGCTGGCAAAAGCAAAAAGCATTTTAGCCGAGTTCTCGATGGAGAAATAAGACACCACCACCATCAGCACTACAAAACCGAGATAAGGGAAAAACACATCGTTCAGGTGAACGTTTTCCATACCCTGTGCTTTAAGCAGGTTAACTACATACACCACCGTAAACGCAATGAACGGAAGAACAACCTGCAAAATTTTCCGTGTGTTCTTATTCTCCGAAAGCGATTCGCTGGCGCCTGTCCAGCGGCCAATCATCAAGCTACCCCAATACAAAGAGATGAAGGGGAAAATTAAGTTGCTGGGGATGCTGCCGTATTCGGGTGTGTTGAGCAAGGCACCCATGTTGCTTTGAATAGTAACCTCCACGCCTACATAAGCAAAAATGGCAACCATTCCCATTACCAACTGCGGATACTTAAGCGCTGCAAGAGAAAAATTCTGCTCTTCGGTTTGTATCTTCTCTTCAATTTTTATTGCGCGGAGTAAAACCGCAAGGGCAATAAAAAGTGCGATTAAAATTCCATAAAGCATGTCAACGTTTTTCAGGTCAACGGTGCTTGAAGTTTTCGCAATTGAAATACCGCCAAATAAAAAGTAAGCAACAATTAAAGGACCTATCGTAGTGCCGAAAGAATTAATCCCTCCCGCCAAATTCAAACGATGTGCTCCTGTTCGTTCTTCGCCTAGTAGAACAACAAAAGGATTAGCAGCAGTTTGCTGCAAACAAAAACCGAGAGCGATGATGAAGAAGGACGTAAGAATCAATCCGTAGCTGCCAATGTGAAGAGAAGGTATCATACACAAGGCGCCCACCGCAGAAATAATCAGCCCGATTGAAAAAGATTTGGCATAGCCGTGTTCGTTTACAAAATCTTTCTTCTTGAGAAAGGTATAAAGGAACAGAAGGAGGGAGCCGATAAAGTAACCGCCATAAAAAGTAGAGTCAATCAACTGGCTCTGAAACTGCGTAAGCTGAAAGTGTTCTTTACAAAAAGGAATGAAGATACCATTGCTGGCAGCCATAAAACCCCAGAAAAAGAAAATGGAAACGACCGCATAAAAGGTGGATTGCTTTTGCATATGTTTTGTTTTCGGAATTAATGGTAATCAATTTGTGTTGTTACATTCGCAAAAGCACAATGGAAAGAATCAACAACTATATCAACGGTGAACTAAAGGAGCCGGCATCGGGCAAATATCTCGATAACTATGAGCCCGCCATGGGCAAAGTGTATTCGCTTTGCCCCGATAGCGATGAGCGCGATGTGCAAATGGCAGTGGAGGCAGCGAAGGCTGCTTTCAAAACCTGGAGCAAAACCGGTTTGGAAGAGCGCATGCTGTTGCTGATGAAGATTGCTGATGGCATTGAAAAACGTTTTGAAGAGTTTGTTGCCGCAGAAAGCAAAGACAATGGCAAACCGCTGAAACTTGCAAAAGCCGTTGATGTACCAAGAGCTATTTCCAACTTCCGGTTTTATGCTTCGGCTGTTCAGCACTTTGCATCAGAGTCGCATCAAATGCCGGGTGTTGGCATCAACTATACGTTGCGCCAACCAATTGGTGTAGTGGGTTGTATCTCTCCTTGGAATCTTCCTATTTATTTATTCAGCTGGAAAATTGCGCCCGCACTTGCCACCGGAAATTGTGTGGTAGCAAAGCCGAGTGAGATAACTCCATACACTGCTTTTCTTCTTTCACAAGTTTGCATCGAAGCAGGGTTACCGAAAGGTGTTTTGAATATCGTTCACGGCTTGGGCAACAAAGTAGGGCAGGCGATTGTTGAACACGAAAACATAAAGGCAATTTCATTCACGGGAGGAACAGAGACCGGAAAGCGAATTGCTGCTACTGCTGCACCCATGTTTAAGAAGCTTTCGCTTGAGCTTGGAGGGAAAAACCCAACGCTAGTTTTTGCTGATTGTGATTTTGAAGAAACCGTGAAACAGGTGGTAACAGCCTCTTTCAGCAACCAGGGTGAAATTTGCCTTTGCGGCTCGCGCATTTTTATTGAGAAATCAATTTATGGGAAGTTCAGAGATGCGTTTGTAGGAAGAGTGAAAACTTTAAAAGTTGGCGACCCAAATGATGACAGCTCAAATATGGGAGCAATTGTTTCTGAGCAGCATAAAGAGAAGGTGCTGTCCTACATAAAGCTGGCAAAAGAAGAAGGCGGGAAAATTTTGTGCGGGGGAAATGAGTTGAAAATTGATGGAAGATGTGCGAATGGATATTTCATAGAGCCAACCGTAATTGACGGATTAGACTATAAATGCAGAACACAACAGGAAGAAATTTTCGGCCCGGTGGTTACGCTTACTCCTTTTGAAAATGAAGAAGAAGCGTTGATGATGGCGAATAGCGTAAAGTATGGACTGTCATCTTCCATTTGGACAAATGATTTAAAACGCGCTCATCGTGTTGCTGAGAAAATAGAAGCTGGCCTAGTTTGGATAAACAGTTGGCTCGTGCGCGATTTGCGCACGCCATTTGGCGGAGTAAAGCAAAGCGGAGTGGGCAGAGAAGGTGGCTGGGAGGCGCTGCGGTTTTTCACGGAAGCAAAAAATGTATTTATAAAATCATGAGCAATAAAATTTCTACCGACAAAGCTCCTAAACCGGTCGGTTTATATCCGCATGCAAGACAAGTGGGTAATTTACTTTTCCTTTCAGGCATTGGTCCCCGCGAGGCGGGCACCAATAATATTCCGGGCAATGAATACGACAGCGAGGGGCAATTGGTGAAGTATGATATTGCTGCGCAGTGTCAATCTGTTTTCAAAAATGTAAGAACGGTTTTGGAAGAAAGCGGCAGCGAATGGAATAATATGGTTGATGTAACGGTTTTTCTCACCAACATGAAAGATGATTTTAAAATATACAACGAATTGTATGCTCAGTATTTTAAAGATGCGCAGCCCTGCCGCACAACCGTTGAAATAAAGTCGCTGCCAACACCTATCGCTATAGAATTAAAAGTAATAGCCACCGTTTAATATCAGATGGTTAAGAAAAAGTCAAAAGCAAGTCTGCCTAAATGGGCGAAGTACCTTTTGGTATTTGCTCTGCTTTGTCTTTTGGCAGCAGCCATTTATGAGAACAAGAAATATGTGCACAGGGCTTTTCGATATTTTACTCATCGATATATAAAAACAAAGGTAAGGCCTACTGACTTCCCTTTAGGATATAGCATTCACGGTATTGATATTTCGCATTATCAAAAAGAAGTTGATTGGGAGAAGCTGAAAGCTATTGATCAGTTAGGCGATACCGTTCAATTTCGTTTCGCTTTTATTAAGGCTACAGAAGGGTTGCTTATTGAGGATGCGATGTTTGATGAACATTGGGAAGATGCGAAAGACCACTCCATTGTACGCGGAGCTTATCATTACTTTCTTCCTGACAGAAGCCCCAAAATACAAGCCGCCAATTTTACGTCAAGCGTTAAACTGAAAAAGGGCGACCTGCCTCCTGTGGTTGATGTAGAGGAGAAGCGAGGCAAAACAAAAAAGGAGATTGTAAAAGCATTGAAGGAGTTTCTGCCCATAATAGAAAAGAGGTATAAAGTGAAACCCATCATCTATTCCAATTTGAATTTTATCGAAGATTATCTGGCAGATGACTTTAAAGAGTACCCTTTCTGGATTGCGCATTATTATCAGGCGGAAATGACTCCAATTGACAGTCTTCGTTTTTTATTCTGGCAGCACAGCGATAAATCTGACTTGCTTGGTGTGAATGGAAACACCGATGCCAATATCTTTACCGGCAGTGAAAAAGAATTTCAAAAATTTCTTTTGAAATAGTTCTACAAAAATTTTGTGGCTGCAAAATAAGTGAGGCCCGCTACACTTCCTGTAAGAACCATGCCCCAAACAATATCTATGATGACTATATCAAGTGGCCACTTGGCAATGGTAGCCATGTTAGTTAAGTCGTAGGTGGCATAGCATAATCCACCGAGAATGGCACCGTTCATTAAAGCAGTTTGCCAATTGGAATCTTTAAGGGCAGGCAATACGGCAAAAAATAAAATGCCCCCAATGTAAATCAGATAGAAGATAATAGCTGCCGCCCAGTTTACTTCGTTCGATAAGATGAATCCGAGTTTTTGACGATACAGGTTTTTAGCAACTAGACCCAGCCAGAGCATGTCAATTGAAAAAAAGATAACGGTAGCAATTCCGTATAAGATCAGATTGTTCATGGAACAGATTTAATTGTAAGATAACAATTACCGCGCGGATAAGTTTTCCTTGCGGGAAAAAATTCTTTCTATCAGGTTTAGGGTCGGAGCAGTCATGAAAGTAGTGGCAAGCGCCATAAAAACCATCATGGTAAAAATTTCGGGTTTCAAAATTCCCAAGTCATAACCAATATTCAGCACAATTAACTCCATCAGTCCACGGGTATTCATCAATGCGCCAATGCTTAATGAATCTTTCCATGATTGACCTACTAATTTTGCAGCACCCATGCTTCCGACAAATTTCCCAACTACGGCAATAGCAACAATGATTAAACAGATTGACCAGAGATAGGTGCTGTTGAGTAATCCAATCTGCGTACGCAGACCTGTGAATGCAAAGAAAAGGGGCATCAATAAAAAGGTACTGACATCCTCAATCCGTTCCGTAAATATATTACGAAGGGAAATATTCTGGGGCATAACAGCTCCCGCTAAAAAGGCACCAAACAAAGCGTGAATACCAATTAACTCAGCTACATAAGCCGAAGCCAGAAGGACCAAAAAGACTGCGGCAGTGAAAGTTGAATGAAGATTACCGTTAGAGAAAAACCGTTCGCTTAGTTTTTGCAATAAAGGTTTTACCGCAAGCAGCATAACCAGTACATAAACTACAGCAAGAAATATACTGAACCATGCATTCGAAATATCTCCTGCTCGTGCAATAGCAATAACAAAAGGAAGAATACACCAGGCAGTAACATCTCCTATTGCGGCACTGATAATCGCCATGCTGCCTACCTGTGTTTTTGTCATTTTCCGTTCTTTCAAAATTCGGGCAAGTACAGGAAAGGCTGTAATACTCATGGCTATACCCATAAAAAGAGCAAAGGCCAAAAACGAAATACTTTCAGGGGCAAACGATAGATAAAGAAAATAAGCCAGGGCTACTCCGAGAGTATAAGGGAACACGATACTTACATGGCTTACCAGAATTGCTTCAGAGGCACGGCTTTTAATGGTATTGATGTCGAGTTCCATGCCTATAATAAACATAAAAAGCACAAGGCCGATTTGACTTAGCAGTTGAAGATTAGGAAGTGAGGATGCAGTAAAGAGGAAACCAAAAACATCGGGAGCCAGCCAACCAAGCAAAGAAGGACCGAGAATAATCCCGGCTGTTATCTCGCCAATAACCGCTTGCTGGCCAATACGTGAAAAAATGTATCCCACTATTCGCGCTACCAAAAGGATAACAATGATTTGCAAAAGCAGGATAGCTAAAGGATGTCGGGCACTTTCAGTAAAATGGCTTTGAATCGGGTTATTTGCTGCCACTGAACTTACTGCATCAGCTTCCAGTTTTTTCCCTTGCCACAGCAGGAATAAAATAATCGCTGTGAGAGGTAAAATTACAAGGGGATAAAGTTTAAGATGTCTTTTGTACATACGGGTGTAGCGGCAGGCAAAAATGAACCATTAATCTAAATGTGCAAGTGAGATCTATCAGCGATTAATGATTTTGAATTTGTCTTTAAGGCAATATAACAACCCGAAAGGAGTTAATAGGCTACATTTGTCACTCATAAACAATAAATGATTCAGACTCCCCGGTTCGTTAACAAGAACAAAACAGATTTTTATAAAGTACTCATTCAGCGGGTTGATAAATATTTTGCAGAAAATAAATTATCGAAGCATGCAGATGCGGGCATGGTGTTTAAGACCATCGTGATGCTTGCCTTTTATTTTGTTCCATATGGCATAATCATGTCCGGCATACTCCCTTTATGGGCTATGTGGCTTGGCACCGTAGTAATGGGTTTCGGGTTAGCCGGTATTGGTATGTCGGTGATGCATGACGCCAATCATGGAGCGTACACCTCCAGCCATCGCCTGAACCAGCTGATCGGGTATTCACTCAACCTGGTTGGTGGCGATGCTGATAATTGGAAAATTCAGCACAACAAGTTGCACCATACGTATACCAATATTCACGGTTTTGATTTGGACATTCGCGAAAATGCGGGGCTTCGTTTTACTCCCGGAGTTAAGCATAAGCCCTTTCAGCGGTTTCAATTGTTTTATGTCTTCTTTCTTTATGCTTTGCAAACTTTCTTCTGGGTGTTCATGAAAGATTTTATGCAGTTCGAACGATTTAGAAAATCCGGGGATGATGGCAGAGACAAATCAGCAAGAACAAATCATCTGTTGATTATGTTTTTCACAAAGTTGATTTACGTTCTATATATTCTGATTTTACCAATGCTTGTTCTTGACATTACCTGGTGGCAACTGCTGATAGGCTTTATGACCATGCACGCGGTAGGTGGTTTTACATTGGCCATAGTTTTTCAGTTAGCGCATGTGGTAGAAGGAGTTCACTTCCCTGTTCCTGACGAAACCGGAAAGATTGAAAACGAATGGGCGATTCATCAGATGCACACCACCTCCAACTTCGCACCGAACAATAAGTGGGTTTCGTATTACGTGGGCGGCTTGAATTATCAGATTGAGCACCACCTGTTTACGCGAGTATGTCATATACACTACCCACAAATAGCTCCTATTGTTCAGCAAACAGCAAAGGAGTTTGGAATTCCGTATCTCACTTATGATACCCTCACGGAAGCATTTGCTTCGCACGTAAGCTTAATGGGCAAGCTGGGAAGAAATGAAGTGTTTCAGGTAGCAACCGACATCGGATAGAAATCAATTTCTATTTTTAGTGTATGAATACGGTTGTTAGAATCCTGTTGGCGTTGTTCCTGACTATTGGCGTGTTGGTTCACATTTACGGATTGATTTATCATTCTTTTTCTGAGTCCGACTTATCGCATGTTATTCATATCCTCAGTTATTCGCTTTGCCTCTTCACTTTTTTACGACCCGTAAAGTATCGCATGCTACTGTACTGCATCGGTGCGGTTTATCCTTTCTTCTTTCACGCAAGATGTTTTTTAGTTCCCCTGATTGAACTACACAAATTCAACTCCATTTGTTTGCAAGTAATTATTGTATTGCCGCTCGCAGCTTTATTTATTATAAAACAAAACCGCCCTGCTTCATAAAAGCAGAGCGGCTTAAAAGTTTCGTTATAAACTATCTGCCGGAAAACTGGCAAACAACGCCTCCCATTACTGCTAAGCTGATAATCCAATAGCCGGCATTGATGAGAATATATTTCCAGTTCTTGCGACCGAACATGGCATCAATAGCTATGACAGGCAGGATAAAGAAAACTCCTGCAAGGCCTCCATGAAGCGCTCCATGTTTGAAACTCCTGAATTTATTTTCAAACAATTTGAGGGCATCCGTTAATGTGGTAAGTGCGCCTTCGGGATCCGTATATCCCTGCGAGGGCTCCAAAAGACCACCCGCCCCGAATTGATGGATAGTAACCCCGTGAAGCGATAACGCTATAAAGAAACTAAAGACATAAGTAAGCCCGAACACCAGCGGCATGTTCATGGTTTTGGCGTCCGCTTCAGTCAGCCCTGCTCCTTCCATCCAGGGTTTGCCGAATACTTTAGGGTTATACCAGATAAATCCAAATATTAAAGGAAAGAGTGCCGTTACAGCGCAAGTAATAAGTAGTGACATAGTCTTGGGTTTTAGTTTAACCGAAAGTAGATTGTTTAAACGGCCCTACAAGGCACTTATCAACAGCATTTTTACTTCGACTATTTTCTGAACCGATTGATTGTACGTAGGCATTTCGGCATTGATAGCGTTTTCAGTATGCTATAAGTTCCTGCAATTTACTTTTCAGTTTTCCTTTTGCCAGAAAATTATTTTCCAAAGAAATGGCAAACGGTACGGGAGTATCCAGCGAAGCACACCGCATTACCGGAGCATCGAGATACTCAAAAAAGTTCTCGGTTATCCATGCTGAAATCTCTGCACCAATTCCACCAATCAAAGTGTCTTCATGAAGAACAAGAACCTTTCCGGTTTTCTTTACGGTAGCTTCAATTGCCTCCTTATCAAACGGAAGAAGCGTTCTTAAGTCTAGAATATCAGCAGAGATATTAGTTGACTGACTAACAAGTTCCATTGCCCAATGCACCCCCGCTCCATAAGTAATGATGCTTACCTCTTCGCCTTCAGCTATCAATTTGGCTTTGCCTATTTCGAGGGTGTAATAATCTTCGGGCACTTCCCCTTCAATACTTCGGTAAAGCGCTTTGTGTTCGAAATACATCACCGGGTTGGGGTCTTCGATAGCAGCACACAGCAAACCTTTGGCATCAAACGATGAACTTGGATAAACAATTTTAAGCCCCGGCACATGAAAGAACCAGGCCTCGTTGCTTTGTGAATGAAAGGGCCCTGCGCCCACACCGCCTCCTGTAGGCATACGCACTACCACATCGGCATTTTGTCGCCAGCGCCAATACGATTTAGCAAGGTTATTTACAATGGGGTTGAAGCCCGTAGAAACAAAATCAGCAAACTGCATTTCCACCACTGCCTTCATTCCTTTTATACTTAACCCGAGTGCCGCACTTAAAACCCCGCTCTCGCAAATAGGTGTATTGCGCACCCTTTCTTTGCCAAACTGTTCAACAAAACCTTCGGTGATTTTGAACACACCACCATACTCCGCCACATCCTGACCCATGATGACAAGGTTGGGATGTTGCTGCATGCTTTGTTTTAATCCTTCAGAAATTGCATCTACAAAGCGGAGGTTATTACGGATTGCGGATTGGGGATTTCGGATTTGAACAGCCGGGGGCGCGTATAAATCTTCCATTTCCTTTTCTGTGCTTGGAGTTACTTCCGGTTGCTTATCTGCTGCATCAAAAGCCGCGCGCACTTCTGCATCAAATTCTTCGCGCAGCATATCGGGGTAATCGGGAGAGATGATGCCCTCTTCCATCAACCAGTTTTCGTAATTCATTACGGGGTCTTTCTTCTCCCACTCTTCCAGTAATTCTTTCGGAACATATTTTACACCGCTTGCTTCTTCATGTCCGCGCATGCGGAAGGTCATGCATTCCAACAAAACCGGGAAAGGTTTTTTGCGCATCTTTTCACCCAGCTCTTTTACTGTGTGATATACTTCAAGGATATTATTGCCGTCAATCGTCAGCCCTTTCATGCCGTAGCCGATGGCACGTTCCGCTAAATATTTGCAGCGGTATTGCTCGCTGGTGGGAGTGCTCAACCCATAGCCGTTGTTCTCAATTAAAATAATAATAGGCAAGTCCCACACGGCAGCAATGTTGCAGGCTTCATGAAAATCGCCTTCGCTCGTTCCGCCTTCGCCCGTAAAAGCAACGGTTATCTTTTTTTCTTTTTTAAGTTTTGAAGCCAGCGCAATTCCATCGCCCACACAAAGCTGCGGGCCCAGGTGCGAAATCATGCCTACAATATGGTGCTGATTAGTACCGAAGTGAAAACTCCTTTCGCGCCCTTGCGAGAAACCTCCCGCCTTGCCCTGAAACTGTTCGAAGAGTTGTTGCAAACTGCAGTTGCGCGTAGTGAAAACACCAAGGTTACGGTGCAAAGGGCAAACGTATTCGTCTTCTTCCAATGCGGCTGTTACTCCTACTGCAATAGCCTCCTGCCCGATGCCGCTGAACCATTTGCTGACTCTGCCTTGGCGCAAAAGTTTGAGCATTCGCTCTTCAATCACCCGAGGTTTAAGAATGAGTTTATAAAGCGATATCAGTTCTTCGTTCGAAAGTTTTTTGCGCTCAAACTTCATGGCGTGAATATAGGGGAGGGTTTTGTGATTTGCGCTTTTGAGCGTGTGTTTGAGGAAAACAGTTATTCGTTACTGTTGTCCCTAATATGTTCTATTTCAAAAACCTCATTACATCGGCAGCGGAGCGTTCGGGGAGTTCTTGCTGCGGACAATGGCCGATGTTATCATACACTACAAGCGAAGCGTTAGCTATCTTTTTAAAATGCGCTGCTTCGCGCACATCTATCAACACATCTTCTTTACCCCACATGATTAAAGTGGGTGCAGTAATGGCGCTTAATTCTTCTTCGCTACAGTTGTGTGTGTATTTAGCACGCTGTATAAATGCGTGGCGGTTGCCCTGGCACCTGTTCAACTCGGCATACATTATCTTTTCTTTATCCGTAATTTTTGAATCATCGGAATAAACTTCGGTGAGTGTATGCTCTACGAAATAGTGCGTTCCTATTTTCGAAACCATAGAAGTAAGCGTTGGGAAATTGCGGGATAAGTTAAAGATGAACGAGCCCCCTTTATCATTAAACCCATGAAAGCCGGCAGGGTCAACCAACACCAGTTTTTTTACCTTGCCGGGATAGGCCGCGGCATATTTCCAGGCAATTAATCCGCCTAAGGAATTTCCCCCGAGGTAAAACGAATCAACGCCAATCTTGCTTACAAACTGCTCTATAAAATTTACATACATCGAATCGCTGTAAACTCCATCGGCACGCGGACCGGTTAAGCCAAAGGCAGGAATATCCATGCGGATAATTTTGTAGTGCGGGCTGAGGAGGTTCGTCCATTCATCCCAGGTTTGAAGCATGGCACCTGTGCCGTGTATGAGCACAAGCGGCTCGCCTTCGCCCTGGATGCGGTAATGCACCTGCATGCCGTCAACTTCGATAAACTTTGAAGCGGCAGTGGTGTATTTTTCTTTCAGCTTTTCAACCGCAATATCGGGTTCATATAAAATGATGTTGGCGAGAATCCATGCGCTTAAAATAAAAGCGATAACGAGGAAGGTTTTGCTTTTGAAGAATTTCATGGGCGAGCTTTGAATTGGCTATGAAAATAGCTCTATACTTTTCGTAAAGAAATTTTTTAAAAAATAACTGAATGCAATTGCGCCTACGCAATCATCATTTCCTGCATGGCACTCCAGGAGCCGCTTTTTTCTTCGTGGCGAAGGTTGCGCCAGCGAACAAACACATAAAAATACTTGCCTATGTTAGCCGTTCCGAGGTCGAGCAGTAATTTGGCAGTAGAGCTAAAATGCCGGGTAACAGAGGGCGTTTCGGAATGTTCGGGTTTGGTGCCTATGGCGTAGCGCAGTTCCACGCCATCGCTGTCGTGTGGCAGGCGCGCACGGCCCCGGTGCTCGGGCTCGCGACAGATAATACGCACCCTGCCACCCCGCAGCGGCTCGAGCGTAAACAGAATATTAGCGGTAATACGCCCGCGATGGTTGCGCTTTTTGCCGCGCTTTTTAAGCCCGAGGGTGTCTTTTATTACGGGCGATACGGCCATGTTGCCATTTACATAAGCATTTACCCAAAGGCGTATTTTCATTTCGTATTCCTTGCGAAACTCAGCATGTATGCGCACATCTACGGTCGTTCTTGCCGCCTTATTCGTCTGTGTTGTATATACAGTTTTGTAAGCAGCGGCTTCTGCCGTCCAGGCGGTTACCACTTCCGCAGGAATATTCCAACTTGCGCCATTGTCAGCCACTGCTTTAACCAGATTAAGCTGAAATGTATTGAACTCTGCTATCTTTCTAGGAATGTAATCGGTTGCCATAAAGCAGTGTTTTAGGTATAAAAAGCTTTTTTTTAAGCTGTAATAAGCAATATTACGACTTATATTGGTGTTTATAAAATTTTCGGGTAATTATTTTACATAAGAAAATACTCATTTATAAATCCTGAATGATTATCTTATTTTCTAAAATCATTATTTTATTATTTTGAATTTTTATACTATAAACAGAAATTCTTACTCTACATCATAAAATTGTTACTCTAATTTTGAAAATAAGAATTTTTTAAAATAGAATAAGCATTTATAAATCTATCAATAAGGATTACAAAAAAGAAGCAGGAGTATAAATTATTCTTGAAAAGGTTTCAAGAACCAGGAGCACTTAAAGGAAAAACAAGAAGAAAAGATGAGAAGGTGCGGCTGCTCATTTTAATCCTGCCGGTTCTTCCTGCTTAGCCGGGTGTGGTCTAGGATTGGGTGATAACGTAAAACAAACAACCCCGCATTTACGCGGGGTTGGATTTTGTATTGGCTGTTTGCGTTAGGGATTGAACGGAAATCTCCCGCAGTTTCTGCGGGAATTGGAGTGAAAGCCCGACCCCGCTGCTTTGAGCGGGGGAACGCCAAAGAATTAACCGAACGCTTCTACTTCCACCTGATTTCTCAGCAGGTCTTCGAGGTTTTCGCGCTTGCGTATCAAGTAATCGTTGCCTTTATGCACCAGCACCTCGGCAGGGCGGAAACGTGAGTTGTAATTAGATGACATGCTAAAGCCGTAAGCGCCCGCATTTTGAAAAGCGATGATGTCGCCTTCGCGCACCTCGGTTAGTTTTCTGTCCCAGCCGAACGTATCGGTTTCGCAGATGTAGCCCACCACGGTATAAATGCGCTGCACGCCCGCAGGGTTGGAAATATTTACCAGGTGATGGTAAGAGTTATACATCATGGGGCGGATGAGATGATTAAGGCCCGAGTCAAGCCCTACAAACATGGCGGAGGTGGTTTGCTTAATCACATTCACCTTAGCCAAAAAAGTTCCGCTCTGGCTCACTAAGAATTTTCCCGGCTCGAACCACAACTCTAAATCGCGCCCGTATTTTTTGCAGAAGGCCTGAAAGCGGGGCGTTAGGCGCGCGCCTAAATCTTTTACATCGGTGTAATAATCATCGGGCTTGTAAGGCACTTTAAAGCCGCTGCCAAAATCAAGAAACTCCAGGTCGGGAAATTGTTCGGCTGCTTCAAAAAGAATTTCGGAAGCGCGGAGGAACACATCCACATCCAATATATCGCTGCCGGTGTGCATGTGTAAGCCATTCACACGAATTTTTTCGCTCTTCACTACGCGCTCTAAATGGCGCATCTGGTAAATAGAAATTCCGAATTTGGAATCCACATGACCGGTAGAAATTTTTTCGTTGCCTCCCGCCATAATGTGCGGATTGATGCGGATGCAAACCGGAATGCTTGAGCCATACTTGTGACCAAATTGTTCGAGGATAGAAATGTTATCAATGTTTATCTGCACGCCTTCTTTCACTGCCAGTTCAATCTCTTCCATCGAAACGCAGTTAGGGGTGTAAAGAATTTTCTTGGGGTCGAAACCTGCGCGCAAGCCGGTCCATACCTCCTGAATAGAAACAGTATCCAACTCCACTCCTATCTTATTGAAGAACTTGAGCACATTGATATTGTTCAACGCTTTGCAGGCAAACTTTATTCTGCAATTAGTTCCGCTGAAAGCATCCTTCAGCAGATTGTATTGTCTTTCCATAATACCCGTGTCGTACACGTAAAGAGGCGAGTCGTATTTAGCCGCCAATTGCGAAACCGGAATTCCGCCAATTTCATAAACCCCGTTGTTGAGTTGAATCATCTCGAATAAATTTTGAGGGGGCGAAGATAATCGGATTGAAGAAAGAAGAAACTGAACACGTTTTTACTTATTTTCGATTCATGAACGAATTACTTTCAAGAATTACTTCTGAGCAGAACAAGTGTGGCGGCAAGCCATGTGTTCGCGGAATGCGTATTCGTGTGGTAGATGTATTAGAACTTCTTGCTTCGGGAATGAGCCAACAGCAAATACTAGAAGAACATCCCGATTTAGAAGCGGACGACATCAAAGCATGTTTGCTTTTTGCAGCAAGCAGAGCCAACTTCCCCTTTCTTAAGGCCGCCTGATGGAACTTTGGTTAGATGCTCATATCTCACCTCTGATAGCGAGATGGATTCAGGAAGAATTTTTATTTGAATGTTACGCAGTGCGCGATTTAAAACTCCGCGATGCCAGCGATAAAGAAATTTTTACTGCCGCTAAATTAAAAGGGGATGTGGTTATCATCACTAAAGATGAAGATTTCTCCGATTTATTGAATCGCTTAAAATCACCACCGAAAGTTATTTGGCTCACCTTCGGGAACTGTTCTAATGACAGGATGAAAGAAATCCTAAAAAAAGATTTAACGAATGCCATAAAGTTTTTGGAAGAAAACGATTTGATAGAAATTTCCCGTTGATTGTTGTGTTAAGCTAACCCATTTATGGCTTTAGAAATCATCCTTATAACGTTTGGCGCCATCTTCAGCGCAGTGATGATTGGTGTGGCGTGGTTCATCAACCACAAAGAGCATCCGAAAGCCCTTTGGATTTTATTCTTTACCGAAATGTGGGAGCGTTTTTCTTTCTACGGAATGCGCGCTTTGCTGATTCTTTATATGACGAATGTATTGTTGTATGAAGATATTGAAGCCAACCTACGCTATGGCGCTTACAACGCCCTGGTTTATACCATGCCGCTGATTGGCGGATACATAGCCGATAAATTTCTCGGTTTTCGAAAAGCAATTTTCCTGGGAGGAATTTTAATGGCGATTGGTCACTTGGTTCTTGCCATTCCATCGCAGACAACTTTCTTTCTTGGTCTGGGATTCCTGATTTCGGGTAACGGATTTTTTAAACCGAACATTTCGAGTTTTCTCGGCAGATATTACACCGAAAACGACCCGCGCAAAGATGCAGGCTACTCTATTTTTTATATGGGCATCAACATCGGTGCTTTTCTGGGTAGCGCGCTGTGCGGTTATCTTGGTCAGAAAATAAGCTGGCATCTGGGCTTTGGTGTAGCAGGAGGGTTTATGATGTTAGGCCTGGTTGTTTTTCTACTCTTTCAAAAGGTTCTTGGTGATAAAGGATATTCGCCTGTTCCGGAAAAACTGCAGGAGAAAAGTTTCGGAATAAAGAAGGAGTGGTTGTTTTACATGCTTGGGTTTGCTTTAGTTCCTGTCATGCTTTTGTTTGTAAAGTTTTACCAGGTAATGAACTATGTGATGGTTCCGATGGCAGTTATCTCACTGGGCTATATCATTTTCATAAGCCTGAAATTTGATAAAGGCGTGCGCGAAAGATTATGGGCGGCTACGCTACTCATCATCTTCAGCGTAGTGTTTTGGGGATTCTACGAACAAAGCGGAGGCGCACTCAATTTAATGGCGGAAAGAAATGTAGATATGAAAGTGGGTGCAACCATTCTTCCTTCAGCAATGGTGAATAATTCCATCAATCCTTTCTACATTATTTTCCTCACTCCCATTTTTGCTGTAATGTGGGACTTGCTGGCAAAAAATAAAATTGAGCCTAACACTCCGATTAAATTCGGCATAGCCTTTTTATTGCTGGCAGCGGGATACTTTGTTTTTGTGCTCGGTGGGCAAATTGGTGCCGCCAGCGGATTGATGCCGCTTGTTTATTTCATGCTCGGTTACTTCTTTATTACTTCAGGCGAGTTGTTTCTTTCTCCTATCGGTCTTTCGATGGTTACAAAACTTAGTCCACTTCAAATGGTGGGGTTTATGATGGGCGTTTGGTTTCTTGCCTCTGCCTTCGGCCACGATTTAGGCGGATGGATTGGCGCACAAATGGCAATACCTGAAGCTCATGCCGATGGAAGTCCTTTTGCAATTACCGAGTCACTTCCTATTTATATGAACGGCTGTATTCAAATAGCTAAAGTATCGCTGGTTGGAGGAATCGCGATTCTTGTAACATCTCCTTTTATTAAAAAGTGGATGCACCATATTCATTGAGATAATTCGATGAAAAAGATATTCGGTTTTCTTTTTATAGCAGGCATTGTTCTGCTGCTGGTTGCTCTCTTCTGTTTCAAACCACTTAACACAACTCCCTATCAACAAACTGAATTTTACAAAAAAGAAATTGCGGCAATCAATCAAGTCAGCAATCAGAAATCAGAGATCAGAAGTAGCGACACAATAAGTGTTGGATGGAGCAGTATTAACCTATTGCCTCCATTTACCACTCCTATTGCTATAGATGCAAATCGTGGGGGGAAACATTTTGAAGGAGTGCATGATTCGATTTATGTAAGAGCATTTGTTTTTAAACAGGGCGAAAAGAAAATAGCTTACATCTCTGCTGACCTACTCATCATTCCCCCGACTGTTTCAAAAATGTTCGACACCATTTTGAAGAAAGAAGGATACGATGCTTCGAATATTTTCTTTACTGCCACACATACACATTCAAGCATTGGCGGCTGGTATAATAGTTATGTAGGAGAAAAATTTGCAGGCAAATACGATGAGCGTGTTCCGAAACATATAGCTGATTGTATTTCAAAAGCGATTCTTGAAGCAGAGAAGAATTGTGCTACCGCCAAAATCGGTTATGCAGAATTTTCCACTCAAAAATTAGTTTACAACCGTTTGGTAAAGGACATGGCTCATCTTCCCGATTCAGTGGGGGAAGTGGATTCACTTCTGCGCCTTGTAAAAATTGAAAAGGAAAGCGGAGAGAAAGCTGCCATTATCACCTTTGCTGCACACTGCACTGTTTTTCATGAAGATATGATGAGCCTTTCGGGAGATTGGGGAGGAATGATGATGAAACGATTGAACCTGTCAGGCAAAGTAAATTTCTGTTCACTGAGTGCAGGGGCTGTGGGAAGTCACGGTCCTTATGAGTTTTCAAAAAACCAGGAAACCGAAGCTGCTTATATGGCGGAGCAGGTTGCTGAAATTGTTGGGCGAAATTTCGACAGCATTAAAACCGATTTGGTTTCATCACTCAGTATGATTCATCTTCCATTATTCCTGAGAGACCCTAATCTTAGAATCACTAATAACATTATCGTTCGTCCCTGGCTGTTCCATAAGTTGTTTGGAGATGAGAAAGTTTACATCAATACACTCCAAGTCGGCAATATCTTTTTTGCAGGGATGCCCTGCGATTTTAGCGGAGAGTTAGTGAACGAGATAGATTCAATAGCAGACAAAAGGAATCGAAAACTAATAGTTACCAGTTTCAATGGGGGATTCGTGGGCTATATAACCGATGATGAATGGTACTCCCTTAATACCTACGAAACCCGCCTGATGAATTGGTTCGGACCGGGCAATGGCTCCTATTTCAGTGAAATTGTGATGAAAATGCTCGGGGAATAGAACCTTACATTTTTTTACCTAAAGGCAACTCCCTGACAATTTTCCTTATCTTTAATTTATCACATAGTAGCTGTGGACACACTTTTACGCTTCGGCTTAATTTTTATGATTTCTATATTTTTCAGCTTTCGGTCAGAAGCGGAAAAGTCATCTCCTGTTCGAACACCAAGCTCCTTACAGTTTACAAAAAACAAAGGACAGTGGATGCCGGAGGTCCAATATGTTGCCGATGTTGTTAGCGGCAAATTAATAGCCGAAAAAAATGCGATCGGTTTTCTGATGTGGGATGGAGAAGCGATAAACGAGGCGCACCATTATCATAAAGTTGCTGGAATCAACGCCCATTTTTTCAAAATACATTTCAGGAACGCGAATCCCGCCCCCGAAATAGTTTCATCAGAAAAAGAAAAGGTTTATCGAAATTATTTTATAGGCAATGACCCTTCCCGTTGGGCGGGTAATGTCTCTCTCTTCAAAAAAATTTCATACCAAGACCTTTGGAACGGGATAGATGCAAATGTTTATGGAAGTGGTGATGCCTTGAAATATGATTTCAAGGTTCAGCCACATGCAGATGTTAGCAAAGTGCAACTTCAATATGAAGGAGCGGAAAATTTAAGGATATCGGAAGGAGAGCTCCGCTACAAAACAAGTGTGGCCGAGTTTCGTGAATTGGCTCCTTATGCTTACCAAACTATAAATGGAAAGCAGAAGGAAGTAAAGTGTGAGTATGTATTGGATGCTGCTGCAAATACTGTTTCTTTTTCTTTTCCCAATGGTTATGATCAAAATTATGAATTGGTAATTGATCCCACTCTCGTATTCTCTACTTATACAGGTTCAACCACAGATAACTGGGGCTATACTGCAACGTACGATAATCAAGGGAACATGTATGTTGGTGGATATGTAAATGATGTTGACTTCGGCACCGGTTATCCCACCACTCCCGGAGCATTTCAATTAAGTTTTGGTGGCGGAACAGGAAGCGGACAGGGAACAGGAAGCGGAATTGATTTTGCCTGCGACATGGGTATAAGTAAATTCAGTGATAACGGAACGCAACTTCTCTACTCAACTTATGTGGGAGGATTGGATAATGAAACCCCTCACAGCTTAGTAGTGGATAATAACAACAACCTGATTATTTACGGGGTCAGTTACTCTACAAACTACCCTGTAACTGCCGGTGCATTTGATGTTAGCCAAAATGGTTTAGGAGATATTGTAGTTACCAAACTGAATGCTGCCGGGTCTGCTTTGCTTGCCAGCACTTTCGTGGGTGGTTCCGGTGATGATGGAATTAATTTTGACCCGGAGGAATTTACCAGCGGCAACTTGAAATGGAATTACGGAGACCAGAATCGCGGAGAAGTAATAATAGATGCACAGGAAAATATTTACATCGCCTCTTGTACAAAGTCAAGTAATTTTCCGGTATCCGCTTCGGCACCCCAAGGTTCCTTTGGTGGCGGGCAAGACGGATGTGTGTTTAAATTAAGTGCCAACTGCCAAAGTTTATTGTATTCTACTTATTTGGGTGGTGCGAACGATGATGCCTGCTATTCACTTGATATTACCAATTCAGGTGAGGCGTACGTATGCGGGGGAACCATGAGCACTAATTTTCCCGGTACTTCGGGGAGTATTAACGCTTCCTATTTAGGCGGCTTGTATGACGGCTTTGTAACTCATATTAATTCAGGAGGAACACAAATACTTCATTCTTCATTAATAGGCACAAACGAAGATGACCAGGTTTATTTTGTAAAGTTGGATGCAGCCGGTGACGTTTATTTTGTAGGGCAAACTACCGGTTCTTATCCGGTTAGTGCCGGTGTTTATTCTAACCCGGGCAGCGGCCAGTTTATCGGCAAAGTTCAGCCAGACCTTTCCTCGCATATTTACTCCACCGTTTTTGGGAATGGAGCGGGTGAACCTAATATTTCACCTACTGCTTTTCTGGTAGATACCTGCGAAAATGTATATGTATCAGGCTGGACAAACAACAGCTCCCATTTTAATCAAAACAGTTGCTGTCCCAAATTTTTCAATCCGGGATTAAACATGCCGCTTACATCCGATGCCACACAAAGCACTACTGATGGAGTTAATTTTTATTTTTTCGTTGTCAATAAGGACGCACAAAATCTTTTGTACGGTTCTTACTTTGGTGCGAGTGGATCTTTCGAACATGTTGATGGCGGCACCAGTCGTTTTGATAAGAGAGGAGTAATTTATCAGGCCATTTGTGCAGGGTGCGGAAGAGGCAATGGGCGACCACAAACCCCAACTACTCCGGGAGTGTGGTCACCCACCAACCAAAGCTCAAATTGTAATTTACTCGGCTTGAAAATCGCTTTCAATCTAACAGGCACCGATGTGAGGCTGAATGCGTTTCCCAGAACGAATGGTTGTGTGCCGCTTACAGTACAATTCAACAGTAACGGCAGCACTACGCAAAATCTGCAATGGGATTTTGCAGATGGAACTTCCTCCACACTGCCTAACCCGGT
>JAZKEP010000132.1:0-3250 GCA_040387015.1 Bacteroidota bacterium | reverse complement strand
TTGGTTGGTATTGACTCTAATACCTGCAACATCCATGATACAGCTTATATTGATGTAGTGGTTCGCGATGATTCATTGGTTGCGGACTTTTTGATGACCGATTCCGGAGGATGTATTCCGCTCATCGTCAATTTCAGTTTGCAGGCGGATTCTACTTCCAAATACTATTGGACATTCGGAGACGGAGGTACTGCAGATTCTACTCCAGTCACACATACGTATACCAGTGCAGGCACTTTTCAAATCCGTTTGATTGTGATTGATTCTTCCTATTGTAATTTTTCTGACACATCTTTTGCAACGATTGTTACTATTGATTCTGTAGCCAATGCCGATTTTGTTTTCAGCCGCATTTTTCACGGATGCGATTCAGTGCAGGTAATTCTTTGGTCAGCGCATAAGGGTGAAGAGTCGGAGCTATGGGACTTTGGTGATGGCTTTCAAATTGTAAATGCCGATACCGTTTCGCATAGCTATACCACCCCGGGCTCCTATACGATAACTCATTACCTCACAGATACAAACATGATTTGTAAGCCGCTGGACACCTCCAGTATTGTTATCAGCCTTAATCCGCTGCAAATTTCTGTTGCTATTCCTGATACGGGGGGCTGTGTGCCTTTTGTCACAAATTTTACCGGTAACTCCGGCCTGGTTACTACCGATTACCATTGGTATTTCGGAGATGGAAGCGACCTCATGGGCGACACCGTTAATCACACCTATAACAGCACAGGAATTTTTAATGTAACTGTAATAGCCATTGATACCAACGCTTGCAACCCGCTTGATTCTTCGTTTGCACAGATTACAGTAATCAACGATTCGGCACATGCCGATTTTCAGCTGAATGTTTTGAATGATTGTGATTCCAACCTGGTGATTGATTTGGTGAATCAAAGCGCCAACCAATTGCAATACTTCTGGAGTTTTGGTGACAGTACTTTCTCTACACAGCAGCAGGAGAACCACACGTATCATCTGCCGGGCACTTATACAGTCAAGCTACTCGTGATTGATACCAACCGCTGCAATCCTTTCGATTCCATTTCGAAAAGTGTTACGATGTTACCGAATGTTCGGGTGGATTTTTCTGCTGACAATGTATGCCTCGGGAATGCTGTTCAGTTCAATAACCTCAGTAATCCGAGCGCACAATTCGACTGGGATTTTGATGACGGCAACTCATCTAATCAATATTCCCCGGGGCATAGTTATTTAAGCATCGGAACGTATTCGGTGAGTTTAATGATTGTAGATTCTGCTACGTGCGATGTGCGTGACACGGTTGTTCATGATGTAACAGTTTATCAATCGCCTGTGGCTGACTTTTATACCGTGGGCGATACCTTCAAGTTTGAAACTCCTGTACAGTTTACTAATACCAGCACCTATTATAATTATCTGTTTTGGAATTTTGGTGATGGCACCTTTGCTACCGATGAGGAAGCTCCGGTTCATACATACGGTCGCATTTATGATATGATTGTTTGCCTTATTGCCGCTAACGATGAATGTGCTGATACCCTTTGCAAGACCATTTATATTTCTTTCGAAAAGTTGATTGGTGTACCAAATGCCTTTACTCCAAACGGAGACGGCATTAATGATGTAGTGAAAATTGAAGGGAAAGGAATTGTGGAATTGGTTTTCAGGATTTACAATCGCTGGGGCGAGAAGGTTTTTGAAACACGCGATAAGAATATGGGATGGGATGGTATCTACAAAGGGACTTTGCAGGAAATGGATGTATTTACTTACGCTGCCGATGCTACTTTGATTAACGGAGAGCAGGTGATGCTGAAAGGCAATATAACTTTACTGAGATGAGAAGTTGGTTACAGGTTACAGGTTACAGGTGGCAGGTTTTCAGAAATCCGGTTCTGAAAATGGTTCTTGTGTTTTGTATTGCTGTCAACTGTCAACTGTCAACCGTAAACGCTCAGGATATTCACTTCACGCAGTTCTTTACCAACCCCCTTATCATCAATCCTGCACATACAGGATATTATGATGGCAATTACCGCATCGGTTTAAATTTTAAAGCTCAATGGCCCTGGGCAATTTCGAATACTACTTATAACTACCATACCGAAACTCCTTATGTTGATGTTTCCTTCGGTGAGCGCAAAATTAAAGTGGGGTGGATGGGAATAGGTTTTCACTTTTTAAATGATGAAGCAGGTGATGGCAGCCTCACCTACCGCAGGTTCGGATTGAGTTATGCCTATCATCAGGCGCTTGATAAAGAGCATCGCTACATTTTATCGGCAGGTGCTGCTGTTACTTACAGCATCCGTTCGGTTGATTTCACTAAATTCTATTTCAATAATCAGTGGGTGGAGGACGAAGGTTTCGATTTTGCCCTCAATTCAAACGAGCCGGTTGAGCGCAGCAGTTTTACCATGATTGATGTTAGCGCGGGTTTAAATTTTGGCGGGCAGATTCATGAGCAGGTGAAATTAGATTTGGGAGTTTCTATGCTTCACCTCAACAGGCCCAAGCATACCTTTTTCGAAAATGACGAGAGGCTTGGGTTCCGCTATCAGGCAAGTGCTGGTTTGAAATATGACATTAACGATAATTTTTCAGTGAATGTAAATGGCTACTATGGCTACGAGAAAAAAGCATCGGAAATTATTACCGGGGCTATGCTCGGCTACTCCCCCACCCTTAACAGAAGCGCTGAACTGAATCACACTTTTTATATAGGCGGTTACTATCGCGTAAAAGATGCTTTTAGTCCCATAGCGGGGTATCGCTTTAAAGGTCTGCGGGTGTTGTTTAATTACGATGTGGTGCTTTCGCGGCTGCAAAAGCCGGGAAGAGCTAACGGAGGGCCCGAGTTTTCAATAGTATATGTAGGCAAATGGGGAGGCGACCGCTACAACGGTGAAAAAGTTTATTGCCCCAAGTTTAATTAGTCCCATTTTATATCACCGGCCCATACCTTACCAAATACCTACCCATACGTGGCAGTGGCTTACCGCAGGTGTTTCATCGGGGCATTGAACGGGCTTGTTAATCTGCTACTGAGATATACCTCACCAAACTTCTTTTAGCAACAGGCAGCATGGTCTCGGGCAAAGGAAACGACTGCTTAAATTCGATGGCATACGTGGCAGGGTTCGGCAAATGTGTATGCTTTTCTATTAGTTGATATTTTATTTGCTCGTAGGTATTAGATACACTGGTGGTATAGCTGTGAAGATGTTTCACATTGATACCTCTGAATTTTTCATGCAGGTTT
>JAZKEP010000131.1:2455-6243 GCA_040387015.1 Bacteroidota bacterium | reverse complement strand
AACACAGCTTACTTCAGTGGCTTTAACTTCTTCCCTGCAGATACTTTTCCATATGCTGACCCTGACCAATGGACAACTACCAACCCGCTTTCGGGTGCCGATACTTTTGGCAGTCTGTTTTTGGTAACTGAGGAAACAACAAACGTGCATTCCGGTGGTTCGGCTATTCGCTTAACAACTGCGGAGTTTGATACGGTTGGAACGCCCCTTGGCCCACGTGCACTTACCATTCCGGGCTTGGCACTGAATGGTGTATTTCCATTAGATATACCAAGTGATGTGTTATTGCTTGGAGGAACTATTTCTCCGGTCCTTATTCCAGGTGCAGGTCAGCCATGGTCGCAAAGACTTGCCACCATCAAAGGCTTTTATCACTACACCCCGGTATTCAATAACATTACGGGTGCTAATGATACTTGCATGATTTGGGCTACCCTGAAAAAAGGCGAAGAGATTGTTGCGAATGCAATTTTTAAGAGCAATGCTACTTCTTCGGCTTACACCGCGTTTTCAGCTACGTTCGAATATGTTTCATGTTCTGTGCCTGATACTTTAGTAGTGCTTCTTGCTTCAAGCGTACCGAACTTAGGAAGCTTGCTTTTAGGAACTACCGACTTAGTGCCTGGTAGCGTTTTGTTAGTTGATGATTTAGATTATGATGTTCTTCCCGGAGGTTATGCATATCCTCCAATTGCCCGTAAGGACAGTACCGGAACTTTTGTAAACACTGCAAAAACAATTGCTGTAAAAGCCAATGATACGGATTGCGATAACCTAGCATTAACAGGAGTTACCACTGCGGTAACCAGTGCACCTGCCAACGGAACAGCCGTTGTAGCATCGGGCGATATTGTTTATACTCCTAGCAACAACTTCAACGGACTGGACAGCTTTACTTACACCCTGAACGATGGTGCTAACACTTCGGCTCCGGCTTGGGTACTTGTTACGGTAGAAATAGGAAGCGGCATCAACGATGCTAACCTGATTCCTGTATCTGTTTTTCCTGTGCCTGCATCGGATGTAGTAAACATTCAGTTTGAAAACATCGGCAGCACTACACTTCGCGTGTTTGATGTAACCGGTAAATTGATGCTTACTTCTGTTTTGACTAAGAATAGCAACGCCATCAGCGTAGCAGAATTGACAAACGGTATTTACAGTGTGCAGTTAAGCGACAACAACAATACTGTGGTTGCAAGAACTAAATTCACTGTAACTAAATAATTTCTTCACCAGGAAAATAAAATGCCTTCGCAATTTGCGAGGGCATTTTTGTTTTATGACTGAACTTATCCTTCATCCAAAACAGGAAATTACTTCGGCAATTATTGAACAGACCTGCGCAGCCCTTGAACTTACGGCAACCATGACAGGTTCGCTTAAGTCACTAGCCCCTAACATTCACTGGCATTATAAAAAGGGAAAAACAAAAGGAACCCTCGAGATAACCCTTCTTACCCAAACCAACCAAATAGCTCTTAGCTGTAAGCAAAACAGGGGAGGAGATTGGATAGATGAAGTGATGAACGAATTGCAAAGAATGTGGAAATAGGGCTACTGAAAACTTTGAAAAAAGAATCTTCCCCTTCGGAGCAATTTTTTCTGCCTTCAGACCAAAATCATTATTTTTCTGTTAAAACAATGCTTTTTAACGTGCGGAATGGTCAACGCACCGAGCGGAATGGTCAATTAAGCGTGCGGAATGGCCTAAGGACTAAGCGGAATGGTCAACTAAGCTAGCGGAATGATCAACGGACTGAGCGGAACGGTCAACGGGGAAAGCGGGATGGGCAACGGAGCAAGCGGAACTGGCAACTAAGCGAGCAAAATGAATAACTTACCAAGCCAAACCGGCTACAAAGTAAGCAAAATGAATTTCGTGGTAGCTTAGTAGACGATTCCGCTTCGTCCGAATAAAAAAAGCACAGTCCTAAGCAGCTATCGGTTGGTAAGCTAGGCGTTTTGCTTCGTTGTTAGGCGGTTATTTTCCGACAGAAGACAAACCCATTTCACGGAAAGTGAAAAAGTAATTGCCATCCTCCTGTTTCTCTTTGGCAGTCGTTAAACACGGTTCGGCAGTTATATAAAAACGGTCGGCAGGTGGTAGTGTTGCATACCATAACCAGCACTCGGTATCAACAGCCAGAGGCCTTTTTTTCTACATTTAAAAAGCTGGGCGATAACACACAAGGCGCTTAACTCATATGCCCCTTAGGCAGCTCATCTTTCACTATCGCCTTTTTAATAATGTTCCAGTAATTAGTTTCCATAGAACCGTTTTGGTAGAAACCCCTTTCGAGCAGAAGCCGGTGCATCAGCGGCAGATTATAACAAGGAGCACCCATACACAAGTGATGCTCGCTGTGGTAGTTTACATGATGCGGGGCGAAGAGGATACGTTCGAAAAAATTAGCATAGGTAGTGCGCGTGTTCTTTTGCGGATTGGTGCGGTCGTCCACCATGCTATGCTCGGCCATGGAACGAACCCGTAGCGAAAAACTAAACGTGGTAAACATGGCGCCAATCCAAAGCAGGTAAAGCCAGGGCTGCCCAAGAGCATAAAGAGTAAGAAATAGAATAAGATTACCTGCTAGCGGGCCCGCCAGGTTTACGGCTCCGTTTTTCAGATAGTAGAAAAAGTTTTTACCCCTGCGCGAAAGCCATTCGGCAGTGCCGTTTAAGGCGTAGCGCAGCACCCCAACCTGCATAAGCACTACTGCAAAGTTGGCTTTAAAGCCCGACACCCCCGCCAGGTCGCGCGTAAACTTGCGCACCATACTGATGGCTGTGGTCGGATAACCTTTGGTTAAACTCAAATCTGGGTCTTCGTTCAGCCCCGTATTAAGGTGGTGCTGCAAATGGTAGGGGCGGTATTTATCTACATCATGCAGAATAGGATAGGCGCCAAACCAGTTGCCCACAAAGCGGTTCACTTTGCGTGAAGTGAACAGTGAGTCGTGCGAGCAGTCGTGCAGAATAATTGCGCAGCCCAATTGCTTGCCGCCAATAATAAAAAGCGAAAGGATAACCGTAAGCGGGTTAGGAAAGAAACCCACCAGCGCAAAAGCAAAAGCAATCCAACCCCAGGTAGTAGCAATTTCGAGTAGTGCTTTCCAGTTGCTCTTCTGCATCACCATCTTTATCTCTTCGTTCGAAAGATATTGATGCAGGGTTTGGTTATACCACTTTAAATGATTTTCAGCCATCTTGTTTTGTTAGGCAAATCTAGCTGATTAAATATTATCCGTTTTGATAAGGGCTTATCAAATCCCATATAAGAAGAAAGCAACCATCCTTATATTTTTCCAAATCGGTTTTCTTCACCCAGCGCACTTCATCAATACCTTCTTCGGTTTGTGGTGTAAGATGCGTTTGCCCCGCCTTGGCTTTCATCTCAAACCAATGTGTTTCCTTCAGGCAGTTTTTACCTTTCAAGTGGTAAGCATGATATGTGATGATGGGTTTCTGGTCTACACTTTCTATGAGCACACCTGTTTCTTCTTCGACTTCGCGTAGGGCACCGTCCGTAATTTTTTCATTCACTTCAATTTTTCCTTTGGGCAGGTCCCATTTTCCTCTGCGGAAAATCAGCAGCAGTTCATTCTGCTCGTTGGTAACAATACCACCGCCCGCCATCACCAGGTTGGCGATGTCCATAAAATCGCAAATCACATTACCGGGTTTTCCGGTAAGCGCAAGTATGTTGCCGTTGGTAGCGCCATCAAACAAAACTGTGGGCTGTTGAAAGAAGTGTTTAGTTTCTTTTTCGCTGTCCAGAATGGTAG
>JAZKEP010000131.1:0-2445 GCA_040387015.1 Bacteroidota bacterium | reverse complement strand
TTTGTTCATTTGCGTTTGCTCACGGGTAACCAACACAAAGGAATCGTTGAAGTAAATTTTATAATCCTGATACATAATTTATGATCTATAACAATGTAGTAGCGCGCGAAGTTGCAGAATACCTGCTCGAAATAAAAGCGGTAGTGTTAAATGCCAAAGAACCTTTCACCTGGGCCAGCGGATTAAAGAGCCCTATCTACTGCGATAATCGCAAAACGCTTTCCTATCCTAAAGTAAGAACTTATTTAAAAACTGCTTTTGCCGAAACCATAGCGGAGGAGTTTAAAAACTGCGAAGTAATAGCAGGGGTTGCCACCGCGGGTATTCCACATGGGGCATTGGTGGCCGATGTGCTCAACAAACCTTTTGTATATGTGCGCGATAAAGCAAAAGGCCATGGCCTTGGAAACCAGATTGAAGGCAAGCTGGATAAGGGACAGAAAGTGGTGGTGATAGAGGATCTTATTTCAACAGGAGGCAGTTCGCTAAAAGCTGTTGAGGCGTTGAAAGAAGCAGGAGCAGAGGTGTTAGGCCTGGGCGCTATTTTTACTTATGGTTTCGAAAAATCGGTGCAGGCTTTTGAACAGGCCGCCTGCAAATATTTTACCCTCTGCGACTACTCTACCTTACTGGATGTGGCCCAACGTTTAGACTACATTAAAGAGGAGGATAAGGATACCTTAATAAAATGGTATCAGGCACCCGACAAGTGGGCTATGGCAGGTAACTGACATTTATCATAAAAGAACGAAAGGTTAACCTGATAGGAAATAACAATTAAGAAATAATTATGTTTGTTATCTAACCAATAAATTTAAAACAATGCACAGAATAATTTTACTCGTGGTCGTATGTTGTATCTCTGTAGGAAATGTTTTCTCTCAATGTGCTGAATCACCGAAGCCTAAAGTGCTTTTGGTGGGTGACAGTTGGGCCTGGTACATGAATGTTGATCAAACAATTAATAAGGTTTTTAAAACCTGGGGACACTCGGGGTATACCTATGTCACTTCAAGTGTTATCGCTGAAAACGGAGCTGATACCTATGATTATTTAAAGGCTAATAAGAAGGCGGAAATTCAGAGATTAATAAACGCCAACCCATCAATAGAATTGGTGCACCTTAGCATTGGCGGCAATGATTTTTTAGGTGATTGGAAGGTGAGTTTTACGCAGGGGCGTACCGATAGTTTGGAGGATGAAGTATATGTAAGGCTGGATTCTATTATGCAATTTATCAAAAGCTGCAAGCCGGGCATGCGTATTTTATGGAGCGGGTACACGTATCCTAACTTTGAAGAACCTATTACATCTCCGGGATTTTTGTCGGGTCCGAGCCATCCCTTTTATGACACTTGGTCAGGAATGGAGTTCCCTACTTTTCTGCAGATAAATACTATCCTGAACAATGTGTCGGCCAGAATGGAAGTTTATGCTGCTAATGACCCTCAGGTAGATCTTGTTAGCGCCACAGGAATCTTACAATATACCACAGGCCAAACAACACCTATTTGCTGCAACATAGCTCCGCAGGCAACTTATGCTCCATATACGGTACCTGTGCCTGGGGGCGATCCTAATTATCCTTCTCCTATCAGTACCATGCGCGATTATTTCTCGGTAGCTAAAGATTGTTTTCACCTGTCTCCTGGTGGGTATACCGATTTGATTTCTTATCACACGCAGAAGTTCTATCATAAGTTTTTAATGGATGACTTGTATGTGTTGGCAGAAAATAACACCCAAACCGGAACGGTTACATCTCAGGGCAATGTTTCTGATACGCTGTTTTTAGGTGAGGAAGGGGGCGAGCAATTCGCAACTGTTCTCTCTTTTAATACTACAGGAATGGCCGATACAACTTTGGTAAAGGCAAGTATCTTTTTAAGAAGAGCATCTTTATCAGGTACAAACCCTATCAATGGTAGCTTAGAAGTGAAAGTGAAAAACGGAAACTTTGGAACAACGGTAGATGTTGAAGCAGCAGATTTTTCTGCAACTGGCGATGCGTCTGCCACACCTTGCCTCTTCGGTTCTAATATTGCCAACGGAGACTGGATACGTTTAGATTTACCTGCACAGATTTTACCATATATTGATAATGCTGCAGCAACTCAATTCGTTATTTCGGCACCTGGTAATTTTACAGGTGGCAAAGTGAATTTTTATAATTCAACCGATCCTGATTTCGCTCCCGTATTGAACTTGGATTATATAACTCCTGTTTCGGGATTGGATGAAGTAAGTGCCAATCACTTTTCAGTATATCCCAATCCAACCAACGACCGTCTGACTATTGAAAACAACGGAGAAACTATTCTTCATGTTGAAGTACTTGATTTGCTTGGCAAAGTAGTTTTGAAACCTCAGGTATCGGCAAATACAATTGATGTTTCTTCTATTCCTTCAGGAATGTATATTCTGAATGTTGCTACTAAAAGCGGC
>JAZKEP010000130.1:0-14766 GCA_040387015.1 Bacteroidota bacterium | reverse complement strand
AGAAATTCCCTTTCTGCCGGTAAGCGTTTTCAAAAACCACCAGCTTAAAAGTATAAGCGGAATCTGCCCGATCGGCATAGAGCGTATCAATCTGTTGTAAGTTTGGAGTGGTAGAAAACAGCACATTGTTTTTATACCAAAAGAAATCAGCGGCAGGATACAGTGCTGAATTATTGATGATGCTGATAGCTAATGGGCTGCAGGTGGAATCGTAATTTAAAGCAATAACCGGAAGAACAGCCCGATTGAAATAAACAGTGTCGCGGTAATTTATATCGGGGCAGTAAGCAGAAGAAACAGTAAGCAAAACAGGAACGGGGATAAACCGATTTTGACTGCTGGTATCAACAATTAAAGGAGGAGACGAGGTGGTAGCACCTGCATAGGTCCAGGTATTTACATACTGCGAATCGGGAGTAAAGGTGATAAAGGAGCTATCGCCATAACAGATTGTATCGGGCGCAACTGTAAAGTATGCAACAGGCTCTGCTAATACAATTACAGAATCAGAAAATACCTCACTGCAAACAGTATCGGAAAAAGTAATGGCTACGTATTTTGTTCCGGCAGAAGTATAACTGTGTGTTGCGCTGCTGTCAATACTTCCATCGCCCCAGTTGATAAGATATCTTACGGTAGAATCGCTGTAAGTAAACTGAACGTTTGAGTTGATGCAAACGGTATCTGTAAGTGAATAGGATGAATTGAGAGGTGGGGCAATGGTAATTAAGGCACTGTCGCGGAATATACAACCGGTTGCAACATCGGTATACGCTGCATAAAAAGTATTGAGCATGCTGTTAGAAGAATCACCATACAGAATACCGAGCGCAGAAGAAACATAAGGTCCGCTGAAAACAATATTCGGAATGCTGCCTGTTAAGGTGATGTTGCCCGGATATGCACAATAGAAACTGTCAAAAGCCTGAATGGTAAATCCTTCACCGGTAATTATCAGCGTGTCTTTGTTTCCGCAGGCAGGCTGATAAACAAAATGATATGCTTTAGCCGTGTCGATAAGAATAGTATCGTTTAAAACCGGGTTGCCGTTCAGGGTAATAGCAGTTGCCGCGAAAGTGGGAAGAATATAAACGGACTGCAGGCAAACGGTGGTATCAGCCGGCAGGGAAAGAACAACTCGAGGAATAATATTAAACGAATCGCGGTAATAGGAAGTATTGCAAACGGTAACGGAGGTATCGGTAATAACGTACCAACCCGTGTCGGGTAAGTTGATAGTAGCGGAGAGAAAAGTCGAAGTGTTGTCGTTGTAAACTACACCGTTGCTGTTTCTTATCCAAAAGTAATTTGTCTGTTCAGCCCCTGCCGAACTCCGATAATAATTTGAAAGCACTAATGGGTTGTTTCCATTGTTATCGCAGATATCCGGAACCGTATCCTTTGTCATGTTTACCCTTGCATCAACGGTGATAAGTGTATCCACCGTACACACTCCGAATTGGAATCTTATGCGGTAAGTGCCCGCACTGTTGAATATCAACCTGGGGTCAGCGGTGCTTCTGTTAAGAATGCGCACAGCCGGATTTGCCGGAACCACCGCAGTATTATAAAAAGTATTACTGCCTACCCCAACAATGTGTGCTGAAATGGTATCACCGGTGCATAAAGGTGATGGTATAGCCATTTGGACACCCAGCAAAGAACCTGTATGAACAACTACATGATCTGAATCCATGCCGCATTCATTCACAGCATACAATCCAATGATATAATCTCCCGGAGTGGAATAAACATGAGGGGGTAGGGTGAAGTAACTGAACTGGCCATCCCAGATAGTATCTGTAAACGTGCCGTCACCATAGTCCCACCAATAATCGGTGTAGTCGGTTTGCAGGTAACTATTCGTGCAGCCAAAGTCAAGAATCTCCACGCTATCGGTATTGCAGTAATTAGCGTGCTGAAGATTTAAATCGGCTCTGGGCTTAAACCGAAACGACACAGAGGTTTGGCTATAGTTAAAACTATATCCCAAAATGCAACGCTTAAAGAAGTTAGCTCTGATATCGCAATTGATTCCCGGCTCTCCGTTATTCCAGGCCGGGCAACTGTCTTCGGGTTGAAAATGATAATAATGAGTAATGTCAAAGGCGGTATCGGTAGGCACAAACGTAGTATCCTGTCCATCTCCGAAACTCACACAAACGGTATCTACTAATATTCCGGAGGAAAGGTGAATGGTCGCTACACTTTCAAAACAAATGGGGCTTCCGCTTACGCAAGTAACAGAAGGAACAATAGTATCGCAACGGGCATTCGCGCTTCGGCTTATACATTGAGTGCTTACGGTAAGAGGTACTATGGCTACTGTGAACAACAACAGCAGCCTGCCAACAAAATAGTTAAGTTGTGCAGAACAGTACAGGGGTATAATTTTAATGATGAAGATACCTTTTTTGTTTTCAATAGGGGCATATGGCTCATTACTTACCCACCTTCCAATGTGCGTACCCGTTACACAGGATTTAAATGTAAACCCTAAATTGTGCTTTATACCATGAGCGTAAGAAAAATGAAATTAGAACATCGCAAGCAAGACATTGTCCCGCTATCACATTTTTTATTGAGGTTCTTCGGCTATGGGCTGTTTGCCGCTACTTTAATCGTTTTTTCGGTAGGTATTGGTACGGTGGGTTATTACTACTTTGCTGAGATGAACTGGCTTGATAGTTTTTATATGTCGTGCATGATTCTTACCGGCATGGGCCCAACAGCCGAAATGAAAACGGGAAGTGCAAAACTGTTCTCTTCTTTTTACGCTCTATACAGCGGCATTGCTTTCCTAAGTATAACTGCCGTGATATTAGCTCCTGTTATTCATCGGGTGATGCATATCCTTCATCTGGAGAGTGGAAAAAAAGATGATTGATATTACATCTTCACAAACCTTCTTTTCAAGAACCCTATTCCTGTTTTAATCTCTGCCACATAACCCCCGGCTGAGAAAGGAAAGAATAAGAGGGGTGTAAGGTTTTTTCATAGTCTGTGGTTAGCGAATTAAAGGTAAACTAATTCCTAAGTCACAATAAAATCATCCTGCCTTAGTTATTTCCATACAACAAATGCCTTTGTATATGGCCATTACAGTATTAGAAAACTATGTATCTATAGATGAATATGCTGCGCTTTGCGGCATTAGCAGACGTTCGGTTTTAAACAGAATAAGAGCAGCCACTATTTCGGCTATTAAAGTAGATGAGATTTATGCCGTGAACACACAAACCAGCCCGCCCCGCAGTTATATTAACCATGCATGGAAAAAGCCCGGTGGTGGTGCGCACCATTCCTATCCCGATTTGAAGGCTGTAATACCGTGGTGTAACCGCAAAGACATGCGGTGTTACCCGTACCTGCGTGCTATTATTGCCGGAAAGATGGATGGTTGGGTAATTGCCGGTGAGGTGTTTGCCAAGGCAGCCGACCTGCAGGCGTTTAAAAAATAACGCCCTTTACGGTTCTATCAGTTTAAATGATGGAGTCAATTTCTTCCCGAAACCTATTTTTATCCATTTAGCAGCTTCGCAAAGCCCGCGGAAGTCATTCGGGTATTCATATTACCTGCTGCTGTCACACGGCTGCACTATGGGAATCCATATTACCTCCGTGTGTCAGCCGACAGCGTTGTGAGAAACCAAGTTACCTCCGTGTGACAGCAGGAGGTAATGGGAGAAAGCATGTTTCCTTAGTGTGACAGCAGGAGGTAGTATGAGAAAGTATAACGTTAGCGGGTGACAGCAGACGGTAATATGACTTCCTGAACTGCTTGTGTGTGCCGTAAAATGGTAATGGAGGCATACCCGGCAGGGCAGTATCTGGTTTTGAGGAAGGTGAGGAGAGGCTAAAGCCTTTTGAAGTATGTTTTATTTAGCCCTGCTAATAAAAGCGGGTTTAGGGAGCAAATGGTTCAGGTTGCTAAATCCGTTCCGCGATTTCTTTCATCAACTGCTCAATGGCTTTTTCTTCTTCGCGCTAAAGCTGAATATATTCCCAATGCCTTTAAACAAATCACTTACTTCTCCGCGAATGGCATCTACGGGCTTCATGTTAGCAGCGCTCCATGCAGGAATAAGACCTGCTAAAATTCCGGTGACCACCGAGATAGAAACGCCAATGATCATATTTTGTGCGGTGATATAAAATTTAAAGTCGGAACCTGAACTGGCTACCACCCAGCCCAATATCTTGAAAAGAAGGATTACTGTAATCAACCCGATTATTCCGCCAAAAACACAAAGCATAACTGCTTCCAAAAGAAACTCGAGCAGAACATAAATTTTCTTGGCGCCTAAAGCTTTCTTTATTCCTATCTGATAAACCCGTTCCTGCACACTCACAAACATGATATTGGCAATACCGAAAGTGCCAACCAGGATAGAGAACCCACCAATAAATAAGCCTGCAATGTTGATGATTGAGAAAATAGATGCAATACCCTCGGTAAAAACACTTACCTGGTTAATGGCAAAATTATCTTCTTCATAAGGCGATAGTTTCCGGATGGAACGCATGGCACCTTTTAGCTCATATCTAAGTTCATCCATGGGCACTCCATTTTTTGGCACTAAAGCCATTAAAGGATCATTGCCCATGTCATTCGTGTTCACAAACATGCTTATGTAGCTGTAGGGAACAATTACATTATTGTCGAGCGTAAAGCCAAATAAATCGCTGCCTTCTTTCTTAAGCACTCCGATAACTGTAATCTCTACCCCTTTAACTTTTATCTTTTTTCCTTCAATACGGCTTATATTAGGAAACAACGATTCGGCTACAGTTGCTCCTATTAACGCAACTGCCTGTGCATGGTTCGATTCGTTTGGGGTGAAATACCTGCCTTGGGTAAACTCCATCTCTTTTATCTTGCTGTAGTCATAAGAGGCTCCGAGAACCTGAACCCTTTCAGCCACATTTTCACCGGCCAGTATATTTGAACTGCCCGAAAAATATAAGATGCAGATACCATCGGCCCCTTTTACTTTCGCTTGCAATTGTTCTAACTCGCGCTTGTTGGTATTGGGCCGGTTGAGATATTTCCACCAGGCGTAATCATTGCCATCTGCCCAAATCCAGGGCCATTTTTGAACATACAAAATGTCGTTGCCGAAAGATGCAAGACTGCTCTGAATATTCATCTCCATGGAATTAACAGCAGTGCGAACCGAAATAATGCACAAAATACCGATGGTGATTCCAAGCAAGGAAAGGGAAGACCGCAGTTTAGCTGCGCGTATTTCTTCGAAGGATAGCACCAAACTTTGCCGGAAAATCTGAAGGAAGGTATTCACCGGCCAAACGTAAGAAGGAATATCGTAATAATGGAATGTTGGGTGAATGGATATACGAAATACACTAAACATCCATTTACGCAGCCATCCAATCCCTTCCCTTTATTCAACTATTTTCCCCAAAACCATTAGGAGTTTCAAATTCTGCGATTACTTTTGCCCCCCTCTCAAATTTTCAGACTTGAATTTGATTATTCTCTGAATCTTTTGTTTGAATTCCGTAAAATTCAAAACCGTAATAAAATATGAAACTCTCCAGTTTTGGCTTCAACATCCCTAAAGAACTTATTACCATGTATCCGGCTAAAAACCGCGATGATGCTAAATTGATGGTCATTGACCGTAAGACCGGTAAAATTGAACACAAGAAATTTCACGACATCCTTAAGTATTTTGGCGATGGCGATGTATTGATTTTGAACGACACCAAAGTTTTCCCGGCCCGTTTGTACGGCACCAAAGAAAAGACCGGTGCAAAGATTGAAGTATTCCTTCTGCGCGAATTAAATCAAGGACAATTCCTTTGGGATGTTTTGGTGGACCCTGCCAGAAAGATTCGCGTGGGCAACAAACTTTATTTCGGAGATAATGATGATTTGATTGCCGAAGTAGTAGATAACACCACTTCCAGAGGAAGAACGATTCGTTTCTTATACGATGGCGACTATGAAAAATTCAAAAAGATACTTTACGGTTTAGGCGAAACACCACTGCCTAAATATATCAAGCGTGATGTTGAACCGCTTGACACAGAAAGATACCAAACCGTTTATGCAAGGGTTGAAGGAGCCGTGGCTGCACCAACTGCCGGTATGCACTTTAGCCGCGAGTTGCTGAAGCGTATGGAAATTAAAGGGGTAGAACTGGCTGAGGTTACTCTTCATACAGGGCTAGGCACCTTCCGCACGATTGATGTTGAGGATCTTTCAAAGCATAAGACAGACGCTGAGGAAATTGTAATTCCCGAAAGAGCGGTAAAGATTGTGAACACGGCAAAAGATAAACGTAAAAGGATTTGCGCTGTGGGAACTACCTCTATGCGCGCTATTGAATCAGCAGTTTCTGCCGAGCATTACCTGAAGGCTTACAAAGGATGGACTAACCTTTTTATTCATCCTCCTCATGATTTCAGTATCGCCAATGCAATGGTTACTAACTTTCACCAGCCTAAATCAAGCTTGCTGATTATGGCTGCTGCCTTTGGTGGTTACGATCTTATAATGAAGGCATATGAGGTTGCCATAAAGGAAAAATACAAATTCTTAACCTATGGAGATGCGATGTTGATTATATAATAGTTCAACACCAGATCAATAAAAAAATAAAGCCGCCCTTTTGGAGCGGCTTTATTTTTTTATAACCATTTACTTTTCTCAATGCTCATCCTCATTAAAGAAAAAATCTTCCTTAGTCGGATAGTCAGGCCATATATCATCAATGCCCTCATACATTTCACCGTCATCATCAAGCTCCTGTAAATTCTCTATAACTTCAACAGGTGCTCCCGAACGAATACCAAAGTCAATTAATTCATCTTTTGTGGAAGGCCAGGGTGCGTCTTCGAGATATGATGCTAATTCTAGTGTCCAAAACATAAGCTGTGTGTGCTTTTTTAACCGCGCGCAAAAGTAAATTTTTATACCAAACAACAAACTCTGTAAATTTTATTTGTTGAAAAGGATATGAACAATTGCTCCTGATATTTTTTGCATAGGCTTTCTTAAAAATCAAATCACCGGAACTACGATGATATTATTATGGACAATGGGCGCGATTTCAACATTAAAAATCTTCAAACAAGTTGTGAAGTCAATGAGATTGAGATAAGTTTGGCGGCAATAAAATTTTCATTTTGTCTAACGGAAAAGGAACCTCTTACTTCTATGCAATCTTTGGTATGTCGCTGGTGCTCTTCGTGTTGGGTGTAGCTTCGGTATTGGTGATTGAAGCAAGAAGAATTTCCACGGACTTTAAAGAAAACCTCACTATCGAAGTAGTTTTAAAGGACACGGTAGATGCTGGAAATATCCCCGCCATTCAGGCTATCGTGAAAGGAAAAGCTTACGTAAAGGATATCCTCTACATCTCGAAAGAGGAAGCGGCCAAGATTCTTCAGAAAGATCTTGGTGAGAACTTTATGGATATTCTAGGTTATAACCCACTGTATGCTTCTTTTAACCTGAACTTGTATGAGCAGTATGCTAACAAAGACAGTTTCGAAGTAGTTAGAGCTGATTTGAGCAGGCTTTCCGAAGTGAAGCAGGTAAACTTTCAGAATAATATTCTGGAGTCGCTGGATAAAAAGGTGAAGAGTGCCACACTCATCATTTTTGTAATTGGAGGAGCTTTGCTTATATTTTCAATTTCACTTATCTTTAATACCATTCGCCTGGCAATGTTTTCTAATAGGTTTACCATTAAAACACAACAGCTTTTTGGCGGTACGCGCTGGTTTATTATCAAGCCGTTTCTGGGCAAAAGTTTATTGAATGGGTTCATCAGCGGTTTGTTGGCCTGTGTTACAATTGCGGGGCTTCTTTGGTATTTTGATTCCATACTTCCCGAACTTGATTTAAAAGCAGATTTGGTTACATTCGCGATTCTCTTCGCAGCAATTATTGTATTCGGAATTCTGATTTCGTTTTTGAGCACACTAACAGCAGTATTCCGCTATTTACGAGTAAAACTGGAGGAACTATATTAGACTATGGCTAAGCAGATAATACAGCAAAAAGAAAAGCAGCCAGCTGCTTCACAAAAACAAGTTGTGCCCGCTATCCCTTTTATTTTCGATAGCATAAATTATTACATTATGATAGCCGGGGTTGTTGTCATCCTTATCGGTTTTGTGCTAATGAGCGGAGGCGCAACTAGCGATGTGAACGTGTTTCCTAAAGAAGAACTTTATAGTTTCAAAAGAATTACGCTTGCCCCTATTGTGGTTATGCTCGGGTTTGCAGTAGAGATTTTTGCCATACTAAGACGTCCTAAGCTTTAATGACCACAACCGAAGCCGTAATTCTGGCAGTTGTGGAGGGATTGACAGAATATTTGCCGGTATCTTCTACCGGTCACATGATATTAACCGAAGCCGTTCTAAAAATGCAGCGCAGCATTTTTACCAACCTTTTTATAATCAATATACAGTTCGGTGCGATTCTCTCGGTTATCTTTGTTTATTGGCGCAGGTTTTTCCAATCTGTTGATTTTTATTTGAAACTGGCGGTTGCTTTTATTCCGGCAGCTGTTCTCGGCTTTCTCCTTAACGATTTTCTTGATACTCTTTTGTCCAGTGTAACTACAGTTGCTGTGGCGCTGATTATAGGAGGAGTGGTTCTCATTTTTGCTGATAAAATATTTCATGAACAAATGAAAATATCTGTACAAGAGGAGGATCATTATAGAAAAAGAGCATCGTCATCATTTAAAGTAGGTTGGGTTCAGGCATTTATCATTGGCTGTTTTCAATGCATTGCCATGATACCTGGGGTTTCCCGTTCTGCATCAACCATAATTGGTGGATTATATCAGGGCCTTGATATTAAAAAGGCAGCCGAATTTTCATTCTTCCTTGCCGTTCCAACAATTGCAGCAGCAGCATTGTATAAGCTTATGAAGGGCTTCAGTTATATCAAAGCAACTGATATGGATTTGCTGCTTATCGGCAATGTCGTTTCGTTTATTGTGGGTGTTATAGCTATTAAGTTTTTCATCACCCTTATTACGAAATATGGATTAAGATTTTTCGGTTATTACCGCATTGCCCTTGGTATTGTCATCCTCATTATGCTGGCGCTTGGTCATCAACTTGAAATTCCTGAATGATGAATTTTAAGGATGGAGAAGTGCTGCTCATCAATAAACCGCTTGGTTGGACCTCTTTTGATGTAGTCAATAAACTTCGCTATGCAATTACTAAAAGAGTCGGTGAGCGTCTTAAAGTCGGCCATGCCGGAACCCTTGATCCGCTAGCCACCGGTTTATTAATTATCTGCACCGGCAAAATGACTAAGCGGATAGATGAGTTTACGGGAATGGATAAAGAATACACCGGCACTTTTCAAATTGGCGCTACTACACCTACTTATGATTCCGAAATGGAAATTGATGCCACCTTTTCTGTGGAGCATATCAATGAAACAAGCTTAGAAGAAGCAAGGGAAAAATTTCTTGGAACCATAGAGCAAATGCCCCCTGTATTCTCCGCTATTAAAATAGATGGTACCGCGGCCTATATCAACGCAAGGAAAGGCAAAGAGGTGGAAATGAAAGCACGCACTGTAGAAATTAAACAGTTTGACTTAAAGCGAATTGAAATGCCAGAAGTTGACTTTAGAGTGGTTTGCAGCAAAGGAACTTATATACGCTCCTTGGCTTTTGATTTTGGAAAAGCGTTGAATAGTGGTGCGTATCTGAAATCACTATGTCGCACTAAAATCGGGGAGTTTGATTTTAAAAATTCAATGACCGTGGAAGAATGTGTTTTAAAAATTCAGGAATTGTAAATATACATTTGCGCCATGCTTGTATTTCGTGAGTTAAACAATCTACCTCATTTCAGGAATTCGGTTATTACCATCGGCACATTCGATGGAGTACATAAAGGACATAGGAAACTTATTGAGCGAATTAATTTTTTAGCAAAGGAGAATAACGGAGAAAGCATCATCATTACTTTTCATCCGCATCCGCGGATTGTTATCAATCCTGAAGACAAATCACTCCGTTTGTTGAATACCATTGAAGAAAAAATTTCCCTTCTTGAAACATATGGAGTGGACAACCTGGTGGTTGTTCCTTTCAGTCGCGATTTTTCAGAGCAGACTGCTGAGGATTACATCAGTAATTTTCTGGTAACGAATTTTCATCCAAGGAATATTGTAATTGGTTATGACCATAAATTCGGTAAGGACAGAAGCGGAGATTATCATCTGCTGGAAGCTATGAAATCGAAGTTTGGCTATTTAATGGAAGAGATTTCAAAAGAGATGTTGGACGACATTGGAATCAGTTCAACTAAAATCCGAAATGCTTTACAGGAAGGAGAAATAAAGTTGGCAAATGAGCTGCTTGGATACAATTATACTGTAAGCGGAACTGTTGTTCGCGGTTTGCAGAATGGAAGAAAGCTTGGTTTCCCTACAGCCAATATACAAGTGAATGATGAGTTTAAACTCATTCCTAAAACCGGAATTTACGCAGTCAAAGTGCATCATACTCAGGCAACAGATGCCGGTAGAATATCCGATACTTACAAGGGTATGCTAAGCATTGGTTATAACCCAACTTTTGATGGTAAGGAGCAAACGATAGAGGTGAATATTCTTGATTTTGGCAAAGACATCTATGGAGACTCAATCACACTTGAGTTCATAGATTATATACGCGAAGAAAAAAAATTCGACTCTGTTGATGCTTTAATAAACGAGATTCAAAACGATGAAAGGGTCACGCGGAAAATACTACTGACCCCTTAATGGTGGAAGCTTGCGGAAGTTTTTTACAATAAAGTATCTTGTCTTTCCATCTATAGCAGTTTCAAATAAGGCACTCCCCTTGTAACAAATGGGCACACCTTTACTTTCACTATTTTCGATTCTCTCTCCGTTTATGGTATTGTAAGTAAGTAGAAGGGAGTCGCCCTGTTGAATTTTTTTTGGAATATCCAGGGAGAAAAACTCAACATCAAAAGGTGCATTTTCTTTTCCGATCCAGATATTTTTGAATTCAACTTTCTTATTTGTATGGATATAAACTTTGATTGTATACTTTGTTCCTGTTCTTCCACCGGGAGCACCCGAAACCCACTTTAGCAAAGTTGCTTCAATAACCTTTATAGGTAAATTCTTTTTCTGAGCGGTAGAAAGTTGAACGAGGCAAAGGAATGATAATAAGGCAACGAATAATTTCATTGGGTGGTTTTCTAACTGAAGTTAGTTCAAAATCTTAACTACCAACTCTTTCAATAATTCACCCTCTTTAATGTTATTAGTTGAGTTCACTCCTTTTGAACGTAAATCGTATTCCTCGAGTATGTAAAAAATTTGCTCAAGTTTTTGTTCACTATAATTTTTGGCAGCGGCTTTGTAATCTTTTACAAAATACGGGTTCACTTTTAGCAGAGATGCTAAATCTTTATCCTGCGCATTTTTATTTTGATGAGTCAGATAAACCTTATTGAAAAATCCCTGTAGTGTTCCCACTACCATTACAATAGGTCCACTCTTCGGGTTGGCAACAAAGTAATTAGTGATTTGAAATGCTTTAGTTCTGTTTTTGGTGCCAAGTGCATTGTTCAGTTCAAACACGTTAAACTCTTTGCTGATGCCAACTCCATTTTCAATATCATCCAGCGTAATAGTTGCTCCTGACTGTTTGTTGATGACGAGCTTCTCAAGTTCATTAGCCACTTTGGAAAGATCAGTACCGGTTGACTCCACCAAGAGCTCGGTTGCTTCTTCTTCGATTTTGTATTTGCGTGCGCTCAGCCAACTTTTTACCCAAGGAGCCACTTGGTTCTCATAAAGCGGTTTCGATTCGAAATACATCGCCTTTTTCATTTCCTTTCCAAACGTTTTTCTTCCGTCAGGTGTTCCGTGTTTCCAGGCAAAAACCAAAATGGTGCTTTTTACAGGGTGCTTCAGGTAGCGGAGATATTGCTCTTCTTCATCCTGTTTTAAACTAAGCGCCTGTGCTTCTTTAATAATCACCAATTGTTTTTCAGCCATCATAGGCAAACGGCCGCAGGTTTCAATTATTTGTCTTGCATTCAAATCCTTACCATAGGCAATTGTTTGGTTGAACGCTTTCTCCATATCGTTCAAAACGCTTGCTTCTATCAAATCGACTAATGTATCAATGAAGTAAGCTTCTTCACCACAGAAAAAATAGACCGGGGCAAATTTGCGGCTCTTAATATTAGACTGAATGGACTCAAAAGTTTCGGCTGCCATATATGAGACGCGAAATATAGAGATAAAAATCTCTCTGCTTACGGCAGCATTCATCACTCATCAGTTTTCTTACTTTAGCCTTGTACATGAAAATTTTAATTCTCCGGTTTTCTTCTATTGGTGATATTGTTCTCACCACTCCTGTGGTTCGCTGTTTGAAGAAAAAATATCCCGATGCGGAAATTCATTATGCCACTAAAAAATCCTTTCATTTAATACTTAAACACAATACATACCTCACTCAAGTTTATCTACTTGAGGACTCATTAATGCACTTAGTAAGGGAACTGAAAAAAGAAAAATTTGATTATGTTATAGATCTGCACAATAACCAAAGAACATTCCTGATTAAACTGCTGCTTGGGGTTAAATCTTTTTCTTTCAACAAAATAAATTTTAAAAAATGGCTGATGGTTAATTTAAAAATTAATCGTCTGCCTGATAAACATATTGTTGATCGCTATCTTGAAACCGTGGAGTCTTTAGGTGTAGAAAATGACGGGGAAGGGTTGGATTATTTTTTGTCGAAAGAAGATAACGTTGATTTGAAAACACTTCCTACGGAATTTCATAACAACTACATTGGTTGGGTAATCGGAGCGAAGCACAACACAAAAAAAATTCCCGAGGATAAAATCTTTAAAACAATAGACCAGTTTAACTATCCTGTCGTAATTCTTGGGGGAAAGGAGGACGAGGAAGCAGGGAATCAAATTATTAAATCGTCAGGAGCCAATCGTCAAATGCGAGTTTTCAATGCCTGCGGTAAATTTTCTCTTAATCAATCAGCATCTTTAGTTCAGCAGGCCAAGTTTATAATTACCAACGATACAGGATTGATGCACATTGCCGCTGCTTTTAAGAAACCTATTATTTCTATTTGGGGGAGTACCATCCCTGAGTTTGGTATGAGTCCTTATGGAACCCGAAATCTGAAACTTGAAACAGCAAATTTATCGTGCCGCCCTTGTTCTAAACTGGGTTATGATGCCTGCCCGAAGGGTCATTTCAAGTGCATGAATCTGATAAATGAAAACTCAATTGTTGACGAAATAGAAAAAGAAATTTTATCTGGCTAACGTATTACGCGCCCCCGTAATTTATGACTGAACGTTATAGGCTGGCCCCATTTCTTTAATAATCATTTCAATCATTTTTTCTTTCTCAGGATCATAATTCTCTTTTAAATCATATCCCCACCTCTTTCCTACCGTTTGGTAGAACCAGGCTGTAAAGCCACCTTTTATCTCCTTAATAAGGTTATAAGCATTGTTCTTAGTTTCGCGATTAATCAGTTTAAAAAGCATTTCGCCCTGGCTGGTAGATAAATTCTTCAACTCGCTTTCAAACTTCGTACGCATTTCCTTTTCTACGTCCTTACGGTAATGTCGGTATTCGCGTCTTTTGGAACTTTCCTTTTCACCTTTTATTTCGGCATATAGTTGTTTAGCAATTTTTACATAAGGCAGTACTTTTTGAATACGGCTTTTGTATTTGTAATAAAGCATCCGTTCTTCATCGGTTCTGAAATAAACAATATTTACATCTCGAAAGGAGACGGTAGGCGTAGAATCTGTGGTTGGAATACCGGCACTGGTCTTACTGATTGTATCTGATTTGATAACATCTTGCGCAGATAAACCAAACGAACACACTAAAAACGCTCCAATAAATACAATCCGGCTTTTCATGACCTTTGTTTTTTTAATGTATTGCTAAAGGCGTACCAAAAGTATAACGTAAGTTTTAAGTATCCGTTATTATTTCGGCAAAGTCGGTTCTTTGTTTTTTTTGTGAAAAATTGTTTTGTATTTATTCAATAACAAAATTTACTTTCGTCCCTATTAAATAACCAAAAATTAAACTCATCATGAAAAAAGGAATAACAGTCATGCTTGCGTTGAGTACATTTTCCGCAATCATCTTTACCGGATGTGGCGAGAAGTTTACTCCGCTTACACAAGAACAAATTACCGCACAGGTTGATTCTACATTTAATGCTCAAAGAGATGCTAAAGTGGCTGAATTGAGAGCGGCCTGCCAAGCTGATTTGGATGCACAGGTGAACGCTAAGGTGGAAGCACTTAAGAGTTCAGAAACAGCCAGTAATTAATTAACCCTAAAAAACAGAAACAATGAGAAAAATATATATGACCTTATCTGCCTCTGCCACGCTTGTGCTGGCTATTGCGCTGAATAGCTGTAATAATGCTGAGGAAACAAAAAAGAAAACCGAAGAACAGAATGCGTTGATTCAAACTCAGGTAGATGAAAGATTTACTGCATTGCAGGAGGAAGTTAACGCGGAATGTGCTGCTGTAATCGATTCACTAGCGAATGTTCAGTATACAGCATTTTTAGAAGAAAGTGCTAAGTCTGGAAAGAAGGGAGCGACTAAGCCAAAACCTAAGCCAACAACTAAAAAAGAGGAGCCTAAGAAAGAAACTGTAGGTGACGGCAAACCAAAAATGGGTGATCAGCCTACCAATACAATAGGTTCTGGCAAACCT
>JAZKEP010000129.1:29976-30692 GCA_040387015.1 Bacteroidota bacterium | reverse complement strand
CGGGAACCTCCATAACGACCTTGCTTTAGCCGTTGGTGTTTCAACCTGCCGATAGAAAAATTATATTTTAGCTGTTATGAAAATATCCATCATCGGTGCGGGCAACGTGGCCACTAACCTGGCCCTGGCATTTAAAAAAGCAGGACATGAAATAGTGCAGATTTATAACCGCAGCGATGATGCGGGCAAAGAACTGGCGCATACGGTGGCGGCCCGGTTTACTTCTGACATAACGGCTTTAAGCGATGCCGATATTTATATAGTGGCGGTGAAAGATGATGCCATTGAAGAGCGCGCGGCACAGTTGAAGGTGGAAGGCAAAATAGTGGCGCATACTTCGGGAACCAAGTCGAAGAATTTGTTGCAGGGAACTTCGGGCAACTTCGGCATTTTTTATCCGCTGCAAACCATAAAGAAAAATTCGAAGGTGGATTTTAAGAACGTTCCGGTTTTGATTGAAGGCAGTAATGAAAACACGGTTCAGCGGCTGGAAGAACTTGCCGGTTCTATTTCGCAGAACGTTCATAGGGTGGATGAAGAACAACGCCAGTGGATTCATGTAGCGGCTGTGTTTGCCAACAACTTTACCAATCATCTTTTTTCTATATCCGAAAACATGATGGTAAGTCATGGTCTAAGTTTTGAAATTCTGAAACCGCTTATCCTCAGTTTTATTCAGAACCTTCAAACTAATTCTCCTTCGCAAATTCAAACCG
>JAZKEP010000129.1:27616-29966 GCA_040387015.1 Bacteroidota bacterium | reverse complement strand
GCGGTAAGAGGCGATAAAAAAACAATTGAGCAACACCTGCAATTGCTGGCCAATGACGAACGGCTGCAAAAAATCTATGATATACTTACCAATAGCATTGTGGCTTCCGCAAGTCAAAATCATAAATAACTTCGCCACTTTATTCCGGTAAAATCCATCGTCTTGAAAAAAGTTGTTGCCTTTTTTAAACTGATTCGTGTTTCTAACCTGGCCATTATCGCCCTCAGCCTTTCCTTTTTTTATTACCTCATTCTTGTTCCCGCTCATAAGTTTAAGCTGTTTACCACCCTTGTTCCGTTTATCCATGTTGACTTTGTGCTGTTTGTCCTCTCCGTTGTTTTTATAGCTGCTGCCGGAAATATCATCAACGATTATTACGACTTTGCACTCGATAAAGAATTCAAACCCGAGCGTCCGCTTGCGCAGGGAATTTTTACGCTTGATGCTGCCATGTATATACATGCAGCATTTGCATTCACCGGTATCGGTATTGGGTTTTACTTAGGCTATCAAGCGGGGAATTTCAAAGTCGGTTACATCTATGTTATATGCACTTTGCTGTTGTATATCTATTCAGCTTACTTAAAGAAAATTCCTTTAGCGGGAAATTTAGTGGTGTCGGCATTAACGGGCTTTGTGTTTGTCTTGCTCATGTTATTTGAAGTTACCTTCCTGAACATCATCTCGTTTGAAGGCGCTAATTATGTGTTGGATATGCTGCTATGGCAGGTTAAGTTTTACGGAGGGTTTGCTTTTCTCACCAACCTTGCCCGCGAAATAGTGAAAGACATAGAAGATGTGGAAGGTGATAAACAACACGGCATTAACACGCTTCCTGTTCAGTTCGGAATTACAGCAGCAAAGGTAACAGCGAGTATTGTGCTTGTTTCTCTTTTAGCTGGCATGGCGTTTTTCATGCGCGGCTTTTTACAGGCCAACGCAATAAAAGAATTTGCTTACCTGACTACAGCAGTTGCTCTTCCTGTTGTGGCGGCTATCATAATGTTGTTCATAGCTAAGGAACAAAAGCATTATGCGCGTATCAGCATTCTTTTGAAAGTGATTATGCTACTGGGCATTCTTTCTATTCCGGCTTTTTACTTATTCAATCTACCATCAACAACTTAATCATGTCGCAAAAGATAATTCTCGCCTCCAACTCTCCGCGAAGAAAAGAGCTGATGACTATGGCAGGTTTTCAGTTTGAAGTAAAATCAAAGAATGTAGAAGAGAATCATCCTGTTGATATGAGCCAACGGGATATTCCCGCTCATTTAGCTCAGAAGAAAGCCAGCGCCTTTTTGGGCGAAATTTCGGAAGATGAGATTGTAATTGGGGCAGATACCATTGTATTACTCTATGATAAGATTTACGAAAAGCCAAATGACCGCGAACATGCTATTGAAATGCTCTGCGCTTTAAGCGGGAAAATGCACGAAGTAATCACCGGTGTTTGTATTCTTTCAAAACAAAAGGAGGTGGTCTTCTCGGAAACCACCAGGGTTTATTTCAATCCTTTTACACTTGAAGAGATTAAATACTATGTACATAATTTCAAGCCTTTCGACAAAGCAGGTTCTTATGCCTGTCAGGAGTGGATTGGGGCCATCGGTATCCGTAAATTTGAAGGCGACTATTTCAATGTGGTTGGCTTACCTGTCAACAGAGTTTATCAGGAACTAAAGCAGTTCTAAGAGATAGCTGAACTTATTAACCTTCGTTTTGTTTATCCGTCACTATTTCTTTCGTTTAAGAAATATTACAATAATTTTGACAAAAGATGGGACAGTATTCTATAAAAGAGGTGGAGACATTATCAGGAGTTAAGGCACATACGCTCCGCATTTGGGAGCAGCGCTATGACTTTCTAAAGCCGAAAAGGACGGATACAAACATCCGCTATTATACCGATGACCAGTTGCGGCTTCTGCTAAATGTAGGTACGCTTAACCGCAATGGAATGAAGATTTCGAAGATTGCGGAATTGAATGAAGGTCAACTTCAGGATGCTATAATGAGCATTCAAAATACAACCAACGATCCTGATAATTATTTGGATTCCCTTATACAGGCCATGATTGATTTTGATGAACGAAGGTTTGATAAAACACTCTCATCTGCTATTATCAAATTAGGTTTTGAGCAGGCCTTCTTGAAATTGATTTTCCCGTTTATGGTTCGCACGGGAATTCTATGGTCGGCAGGGTCAGTAAATGTGGCGCAGGAACATTTTATGAGCAATCTTATTCGCAGAAAAATTAAGGTTGCCATTGACGGTGTATTCGTAGAATCTTCTACCTTATCAAAGAAATTTGTTCTCTTCTTGCCCGAGGGTGAAACTCATGAGATA
>JAZKEP010000129.1:26803-27606 GCA_040387015.1 Bacteroidota bacterium | reverse complement strand
AGATATTGCTGCTGTTCTCCGAGTATCTTTTGCGTAAGCATAACCACCATGTTGTTTATTTGGGGGCATCCCTGCCTTTTGGCGAACTGAATAATGTGGTTAAAACAGCGAAACCGGATTACCTGCTTACTTATCTCACGGTTCCCATGAGTAAAGTTTCAGTTCTTTCTTACCTTAAAAAATTGGCTTCCACCTTTCCTAAGTGCAAAATTCTTGCAGGAGGAGTTCAACTTGAGCATATAAAATCTAGCCTTCCTGCTAATTGTGTTCGTGTCAATTCTGTAGAAGAATTTTTAGCTGTTATCGCCTAAATAACGGTTCCCATTTCCCAGTTATTTTATACTACAAATCCATTTATCCGAATAATTTTTTGGGCTGTGTGAACTTTTTCAAAATTGCGTTGTTTAACTATTAATTAAATAACTTAAACAAAATAATCATGAAAAAGAATTTCACAAAAATCAAAACACTGGTCATTGTTCTCTTGGCAAGTGTATCCGCCTATGCGGATTCGTATGTTCAGCTATTTCACAATTGTGCCGATCCGGCTGCCGCTACGGTTTCGGTATATGTTGATTTTGGTCTAGGCCAAACTCAGATTTCTCCCTCGTTTGCATTTCGAACAGCCACAGCTTTTTTGCCAGTACCCGATGGTGTAGCAATTACCGCTTACATTAAGGCTCCCGGAGCTTCGGCATCTGACCCCGCAATTTACTCTGAAGTATTAGGTCCATTAGCGGCTGATTCCAGTTACGTGGTGGTAGCATCAGGCGTAGTTGGCTCCGGTTTTGCGGCCAATCCAA
>JAZKEP010000129.1:20531-26793 GCA_040387015.1 Bacteroidota bacterium | reverse complement strand
AGTACAGCATTCGACTTGAAAGTATTGGCGCCAGCAAGAAGAACAGCAGCGAATTCAGGTAAAGTTGACTTTGCTGTATTTCATGGAGCTACCGATGCACCGGCTGTAGATGTAAATCTGACAGGCGGGCCTACCTTAGTTCCGAATGCAATTTACAGCGATGCAAGCGGTTATTTATCGGTGGATCCGACCTGGTATCCTATTAGTATCGCAGCGGCAGGAACCTCAACTGTGGTAGCAAGTTATGTTGCTGATTTATCTACTTTATCCGGAGGGGCGGCTGTAGTTTTTGCATCAGGATTTCTTACACCTTCAGCTAATAATAATGGGCCTGCATTCGGACTATTTGCAGTACTGGCAAATGGAACTGTATTAGAGCTTCCTTTGCAACAGAATGCAAACGTTCAGGTAATTCATAATTGTGCCGATCCTTTGGCAAGTTCGGTAGATGTGTATATAGACGGCACTTTGACTTTAAACAATTTTGCTTTTAGAACAGCTACTTCTTTTATTCCACTTTTATCCGGTGTTAATCATACCATTGCGATTGCACCTTCTACCTCTACTTCTGTAAATGATGCAATTGTAAGCTTCCCTGGTATCAATTTAATGGCAAATTCAAACTATACCGTTGTTGCTTCGGGTGTTGTAGGAACGGGCTTTGCGGTTAATCCTGATAGTCGCTCAATAGCGTTCGATTTAAAAATTATTCCTAACACATTGACAGCAGCGGTAAATCCAGCCAAAGTAGATTTTGCAGTATTTCACGGAGCTACAGACGCACCGGGAGTAGATGTAAATCTTAGTGGTGGCAGCACTTTAGTTTCCAACGCAAGATATGGAGATGCAACCGGATACTTGTCTGTAGACCCAACTTGGTATCCTATTGATATTGCTGCTGCAGGAACTTCAACGGTGGTTGCAAGCTATGTAGCTGATCTTACTTCGCTTACAGGTGGCGCAGCTATTGTATTTGCATCAGGCTTTTTAACTCCTTCGGCTAACAATAACGGGCCTGCTTTTGGATTGTTTGCTGCCTTAGCAAACGGAACGGTCGTAGAATTGCCGGCACAGGAAACAGCTTCTGTTCAGGTGCTGCATAATTGCGCAGATCCTATTGCAGATTCAGTGGATGTGTATGTAAACGGAACCTTGGCTATTGATAATTTTCCCTTCAGGACAGCAACACCTTTTATATCTTTCATTGCCGGAGTTTCTAACAATGTAGCCATAGCCCCCAAAACTTCTACTTCTGTAGCTGATGCTGTTTGGCAAAATGATTACATTCTTATGGCTGATTCAAATTACATCCTCACAGCATCAGGTGTATTAGGAACAGGATTCGCAACAAATCCTGATGCTGCAAGTACGGCCTTTCAGGTTCTTGTGAAAACTTCGGCCAGAAAGCAGGCGCTTTCAGGAACTGACTTTGATTTCTTCGCAATTCACGGAGCCACGGATGCTCCTACTGTAGATGTTCAGGCAAACGGATCTTTGACAATAGTAGATAATGCTAAATACACTGATCAGATCGGATATATATCGGTGCCTGCTGCTAGCTATACACTGGCTGTTCAGGATGCAGGTGGAACTACTACCATCGTAAGTTATACCGCAGATGTAACAACTCTGGCAGGCAAGAGCGCGGTAGTATTGGCCTCTGGTTTTTTAACTCCATCGGCAAATAATAACGGTGCAGCTTTTGGTCTTTTTGTGGCGCTTGCTGATGGCGGTCCTTTCATTGCTCTACCGACTTTTACTTCGATTAATGATTTCGGAAGTGAAATTTCATGGAATATGTTTCCTAATCCAACTCAGGGAACTATCATGATAAACTTCGACTTGAAGGAATCAGAAAATTTAACTGTTCATATTACAGATATGACTGGAAGAGTTATTAAAGAATTGTTTAACGGAATTTCGGTTACCGGAAGACAAAACTTATCGGCTGATTTGAATGACTTGAGTAACGGAATGTATTTAGCTCGGGTAACTACTTCAGATAATACTTTCAACAGTAAATTTTCACTGGTTAAGTAAGTTTTTTTCATGGGTTTAAGAGAGCCGCATCCGCAAGGGCGGCTTTTTTTATTCTGTCCTGTAGAAATTTTAGGCATTATTTATTGTTTAATTATTTAACAATTAAATTAAACAATAAATAGCCATTGTTAGCTTAAGTCCTTATATTTGTGTAAATATTTAAATAATTACATAAACAAAAATATACCATGAGCGCTACAATCAACTTTGGAACAGAGATTCAACAATATGAATCTATCCTTCGTCCTTTCGCATTTAGCCTTACCAAAAGCCGTGAGGCAACTGAAGATTTAATTCAAGATACTTTTTACCGCGCGCTGTCTAACAGCGAGAAATTTCTGGAAGGCACGAATATTAAGGCCTGGTTGTTTACCATTATGCGCAATGTATTCATCAATAATTACCGCAGGCAGCAAAAGAGCAATACAATAACAGACACTTCCGATAACAAATATTTGCTCAATAGCACCAGGCGAATTGAGAAGAATGATTCAGAGCGATCGTTTCTTGCTGAAGATATCAGCAAGGCGATGCAGGAGGTGAGCACCGATTTTACCGGACCTTTTATGATGTACTTCAGGGGTTTCAGCTACCAGGAAATAGCCGATGCATTGAATTTGCCACTTGGCACCGTTAAAAGCAGAATCTTTTTTGCGCGCAAGGAGTTACAATCGAAATTGAAAGATATGGGTGTTCTCAATTCTGCCGGCAACTAATCTTTCCGGTATCGAAAGAGCTAAGGGCATTCTTACATTCGCGGTATGAATCTACCTTTCAGCGAATCACCTTTACAAATGCTCTCGGATGATTTGCTGCGGGAAAAGGAAATCACACTTCATATCAAGCGCGATGATCTCATTCATCCGCATATACAAGGTAACAAGGGGCGTAAGTTGAAATATAACTTAGAACAAGCTCACCTATCGGCAACCGACACACTTCTTACTTTTGGAGGTTCTTATTCCAATCATATTTACGCTACAGCTGCAGCAGCAAAACATTTTGGCTTAAAGTCTATTGGTATAATAAGAGGAGAGGAGCACTTGGTAAAGAGCCCCACTTTGCAATTCGCAGTATCGCAAGGGATGCAATTGATTTACACCAGCCGCGAATCTTACAGGAACAAGGAAACCAAGGATTATCTGGAAAACTTGCGGGCACAGTTGGGGGATTTCTATCTTATACCCGAAGGCGGAACGAATATGCACGCTTTAAAGGGGGTAGATGAATTGATTTCAGAAGTAAAAACAGATTATGATTATATGTGTGTTGCTTGCGGCACAGGAGGAACTCTTGCTGGATTAGTTGCCGGACTTAAAGGAGAAAAGAATTTGCTTGGGTTTTCTTCACTTAAAGGAGAGGATAGCCTAACGGCAAAAGTAAATGCATTGGCAAATGAATACAGTGGAGTGACATACTCTAACTTCAAAATAAATTTCGACTATCATTTTGGCGGCTACGCAAAAGTAAAACCTGAACTGATTGAATTTATCAAGCAATTCAAACAGCGTTTCGATATTCTACTGGAACCGGTTTATACAGGGAAAATGTTTTATGGGCTCTATGATTTAATAGCCAACGATTATTTTCCTAAAGGTTCGCGCATCGTAGCTGTTCACACCGGTGGACTTCAAGGGTTAAGTGGTTATACTGCGTATTTCGGAGATAAAAATGGATTTATTCGATAAGTAAGTATCAATTTCTCCTTCTATCAAATATATTTTAGTTACTTAGCATCTACTTAGCCTCCCCGGCTGGGTACCCACACAGTAAACCATGGATAACAAAAATCAGGAATCATGTTTTGGACAATAGTTGAAGTTTGTATAGTGGCTGCCATTGTGCTGATTTCTATTACAGAATTTTTTATCCCTATTCTGTTCAATAAACCACTTTTCGGTTCTTTCAGAAAGCGGAAGCCCACAGAATTAAAGAAGATGGAGGCTGATTCTTTGCCGGCTAAAATCTCGAAGACTAAAGAAAGAGTAGAAGAAGTAAAGGAAGAAGTGAAGGAAGTACAGGAAGAAGCAGACGTAAATTATAAAACTGCTGAGCAGTTAAAGGAGGAATCCGATAATCTTTTGAAATAAATTAACCCACCCATTATGCAAATGCCAGAATTTTCTCTCCGCAATATGTTATTCGTAGGTTTAGGAATATTAGCTGTTGTGTTGCTCAGCTTTTCGGGAAAGATGATTGAGAACGTTGATAATGCAGACATCGTAATTATTCAAAGCGCCTTTACGGGTAAGATAAATATCTACACAACTCCCGGACCCGTAGCCCAGAATTTTGGTAACGCTACGCATTACAAAAAAACAAGTCAGTTTTGGTTCAGCAAAAAGAACCAGGAAAGCAATGGTGAAGACCTGAGCATAAAGATTCGTTTTAATGACGGAGGGCACGGTCAAATTTCGGGCTCCGTTCGTTGGTATATGCCTACCGATGAAAAAGGAATTTTAAAGCTCCATACCGATTTTGGTTCGCATGCAGCCATTGAGCAGCAATTGATTCGTCAGGCGGTTACCAAAGCAGTTTATATGACCGGCTCGCTAATGAGCAGCAAAGAGTCTTCGGCTGAAAAGAGAAACGACTTGCTTTCTTATATAGAAGATCAATCACTGAACGGAGTTTACCGTACCACCCAAGAGGAAGTAAAAGTTCATGACGACCTGATGAATACTGATAAAACAGTAACGGTAGTTCGTATTGTTGAATCAAACGGTAAGCCGGTTCGTCAGGAAACTTCATCTATCAAAACATATAACGTTAACCTGCAGGGTTTGGCGCTTAACTCCATTGATTATGATGAAGAAGTGGAAAAGCAAATAAAGGTGCAACAACAGGCTTATATGCAAGTGCAGACTGCTATTGCTAATTCTAAGAAGGCGGAGCAGGATGCCATAACAACTGAGTTACAAGGTAAAGCATCTGCTGCAAAAGCTAAATGGGAACAGGAAGTTTTAAAAGCCCAGGCGGTTACACAGGCACAGCAGGAAAAAGAAGTGGCGGCTCTTAGCGCACAAACGGCTGTTTTGTTGGCGCAGAAAATAAAAACAGATGCCGATGCCGAGTCTTACAAAAATTCCAAGATGGTTTCAGCGGGTTTAACACCTCAGCAAAAAGCGCAGTTTGAAATGGATACCAAAATTGGTGTGGCTGAAGCACTGGCTAAATTGCAATTGCCTACTACCTATATGGCAGGTGACGGTGGCGGAAGCAAAGGAGGCTCCATTCTTGAAAGTATCCTGGGCGTAAAGCTGCTGGATGATAAGAAACAATAAGTTCTTGTGAAGTTATTTATCAAGCGGAATTTACGTTTTCGGAAAATATTGCCTTAACTTCGGAGTAAAATGAGGCAATATGAGAACGACAGTAGTGCTAAAAAAAGCTGTTGCCAGTGAGGATGTAAAAACAGCGGTTGAACGTTATGTAGATCGCTTTGAACAGAACCAACCGGGCCCGGCAGCACCGCAGGACGAAGCGGTAATCAATAAAGAGTATTATACCTTAGTAACCGATTTTTACCTTAATGGCTGGGGTAAGCTATTTCACTTTGGGGTAAGGAAAAAGGGGGAATCGCTTCAGGATTCTTTGCTAAGACATGAAGTTTTTCTGGCAGATAAAATCAGGTTGGCGCAAGGAGAAAAATGCCTCGACCTTGGCTGCGGAGTAGGCGGGCCCATGATGAATATGGCCGGGCGAACCGGTTCGTATATTACAGGAATAAACAACACCACTTACCAGATAAAGAAAGCTAAAGAGTTTGTGCAGGAGGAAGGCCTGCAGAACAAATGTTCTTTTGTTGAATGTAATTGGATGCATATTCCGCTGCTTTCCGGTTCTATGGATAAGGCATACGCTATTGAGGCTACCTGCCATGCATCAAAAAAAATAGTGGACCTGTTTAAGGAAACCCACCGGTTATTGAAACCCGGTGGTCTTTTTGGAGGATACGATTGGGCACTGACTGATAAGTTTATACCGGGCAATGCAAAGCATGAGGCAATTAAAAAGCAGATTGAATTGGGCAACGGTATTGCTGACTTGAATTACATTGACGATGTAAAAAATGCTTTAACGCAGGCGGGGTTTGAGGTGCTTGAATGCCGCGATGTAGCTTTAGACAGTGATACAGAGGTGCCCTGGTATCTGCCTCTTAAGGGTGAGGGCTTCCTGTCGCTGGGCTGGATGGAGCTGGGCATGCGCCATGTCACCAACA
>JAZKEP010000129.1:19545-20521 GCA_040387015.1 Bacteroidota bacterium | reverse complement strand
AACCAGTCCTGCGGGAGTTTTTTTTACACGCAATTTAGTTCGTTTACTTCAGGCTATTCGTGTGCTGCCTAAAGGCAGTGTGCAGGTACATAAAGTATTGGAGGTTGCAGCCGAAGGCCTTACTAAAGGAGGCGAAACAGGTATTTTTACTCCTATGCTATTTTTCCTGGCACGTAAGAATTGACCTGTCGAATCAATTACTTGCTTCTAGCCCCAAATTCATAGTTTCAGGATAAAATGTCACTACCCCGGTTGAAATGTTGTGGGTACCTCCAACAATTCCAATTTGTCCGCTTTCAATCATTTCTTTTAGGATTGGACTCCGTTGCATTATTGATTTAACTGTGCGCTTAACGTTAATGGTAGCCACATTTTCTACGAAAACCGAATTTCCGGAAGTGCGGTTTTCTTTTGTCTCTGTTTCATCGTCAACCGCTGGTCTTATTTTAGTAAGTAAGGCTGTCAGGTTGCCCATTTCAACATGATCGCAGGCACCTTTTACGGCCCCGCACTTCGTGTGGCCCAGCACAACAATAATTTTCGCTCCTGCCACTTTGCATCCGAATTCCATACTGCCTAAGATATCTTCATTGATAATATTTCCTGCAATGCGGACACTAAAGATGTCTCCCAGCCCCTGATCAAAAATCAGTTCGGCAGATGTGCGGCTGTCAATGCAGCTTAGGATAACGGCAAACGGGTGTTGACCGTCTGATGTTTCGTTTGCCTGTTGCAAGAGGTTTCGATTTACTTTAAGATTGTTTATGAACCTTTTGTTTCCTTCCTTCAATAATCCCAGAGCCATAGAAGGAGTGATTGCTGCCTGCATTTCTTTTGTCAGTGTTTTCATTTTTTGATTGTTTAATGGTTTATAATAAGTGAAAGCTTTCCGGTTGTATTGGCTTGGGTATGTCCTTTTCCCTTAACAACTGTTTGATGTTTATTTCAATAGTTCTGGCAATGGCTGTCATGGCTG
>JAZKEP010000129.1:0-19535 GCA_040387015.1 Bacteroidota bacterium | reverse complement strand
AGGCCTATTGCTAAAAGGATCTTGAAGATGTGTAGCCGATTTTTCTAACAGAAAGAAGGCACTTGAAACAAGAAGTAGAAGCGGTATTTCAAACAAACCGCCCACATCCTTTAAGGCAATGGAAAGAGTAACCACAAACAAATAGATAATTGCATGAAGGAACAGCCGATAGGTAACCGGAAATACTGTTGTTTTTATCCGTTCAGACTTACCCTGCGCATCGCATAAACGCACCATGGTATTATCCAACTGAATTTGGGTGAACACATGTAACTTATCAGCCTCCTTTAGTTTTTTGATGTCGGCACTGTGCAGTTGAAGAAGTGCCAATGGTTTGTTGCTGTGTTGTTTAATTGTTTCCAGCTCTTCTGAGGTAATAAAACTTTCCAGATTGTCCGTTGGATTTAATCCTCTCAAAGATTGTCCGAGAGAGTAGCACCAGGCAATTTGCCTGAAGGCAATTTTCTTAATCAGGCTGTTTTCCTCTTCGGGAGCGAAGGATTGAAGCTGGATAACAAAACTTCGGCTGTCATTCACTATGCTGCCCCAAATTTTCCGGGCCTCCCACCATCGGTCATACGATTGATTGAGTTTGAAAGACAACAGAATGGAGATAGCCGTTCCTATAAATGCCGGTATGGTGAGGGGTAATTCGGGCAGCAGTTCTTTGTAAAAGTCTGTCAGGAACAAAACAATTACCGAAACAATGGATACATACACCAGGTCATATTTGACCTTGTTAAATATGTAAGAAGGGGGAATGCCCTTGTTGAGCAGCATAATTTTCTATCGCTAGATTCAAGGCAAAGATAGCAATAGGTTTTAAAAAGATAGTATTACTATCATAAATAATTGTAAAATTATTTTTCGTAGGTTTGTTACTTTAAACACAGAAAGTAAAACAAGCCCGTGCTATGAAGTTACAGTTGCAAATAACCATGAATGAAGCCTTGTTTCTGCGCAACCCGGAAAGTTCGCAGTTGGGAAAGAATATTCTTAAGCACAGCATTCAACTGATTTATAAAACAGGGTTTGAAGCGTTTAACTTTAAGAAACTGGCCGAAGAAATAGGCACTACCGAAGCCGGTATTTATCGATATTTCGAAAACAAGCATAAGTTACTCGTTTATCTTACCGCCTGGTACTGGACCTGGCTGGGCTTTCAAATCAGCTTTCACACCAACAATATCAAAGACCCTGCTGTAAGGCTCAAAAGGATTATAAAACTGCTTGCCACTACCGTGGAAGATGATGAAAATACAAGTTACGTGAATGAAAGGTTATTACACCAGATTATAATCTCAGAAGGCTCCAAAGCCTACCTCACAAAACATGTTGGGGAAGATAACAAGCAGCATTTTTTTAAACCCTATAAAGACCTTTGCGCTGTTATTGGAAACATTATTTCCGAATGCCAGCCGAAATATAAATATCCCAAGTCCTTAGCTTCCACCATTATTGAAATGGCTCATTTTCAAAATTTCTTTATGAACAACCTACCTTCACTTACCGATTTTGGAAAGAATAAAGAAGAAACAGAAGTTATATCATTTTTGAATGATTTGGTTTTTTCCGGTTTGAAGAAAAGTTAGTTTTCTTCAGTTTGAACGGGCGCTTTACTCCTATGTTATTTTTCTTGGCCCGGAAGAATTGACTCGTCAGCGTTGTCATCTGCCGCCTTGCCTTCTTTCTTAAAACCATAAGGGCAATGCCGACAGCCACACTTACAGCAGTAGCCCCGCTGCAAATGATATTTCTCGGTAAATACCATTAAGCCGTTTTTATCGAGATAATAAAGCGCATCTTTTTCGGGCGGCTGGTTCATGTGCCGAAAGTAGAAAAACTAAAGTGCGATAGACTTTTACCCAACACCACCGCAAAACCGGCAATATCTGTTGGCGCTCTTTCTATCATTAATTCGATTTTACCGTGGTCAAAAGTTCACTGTCAAAAACAGATGCTGGTGAAATTACAATTTCTTCGGTTGGAAATTTTTCTCCATATCTTTCTTTCATTTTTTTCTTAACTGCTTCATTTGTCAAGTCAAAGTCGCTAAGTTTTTCAAGTTTACCAATTTCAATTCCCGTGGCCCTTTGGTAGACTTTCCAAATAAGTTCAGAGCAATAAATTTTATCGTCTGACCATTCAAAAGTTAGGTCGTAATTTTTACCATTAAATTTGTCACCAACCTGTTGCATCTTTTTTAATGTTGTAGGAGTTAAAATTTGGTCAGCATTTTTAAGCCGCTTGATTACATATTTCCCATCTTGTCCCCGAGCAATCCATTTGTCAAGGGGTGTCCTCTTGACTGGTTGAATTGCTTCAAAAACATAAAAGCGGTTCCCCTCTTTGTATATAAGTCCGCAATGAGAATATTTTGATTTGGTGGCAAGTTGTATGGCTCTGCTTTGTCCTGAAAGTGAGGTCTGGAAAATTAGATCGCCATTTTTTATCTCGTCTTGATCCGCAAGTTTTTTTGCTTCTTTTTTTGCGTTTTCAAGCCTGTGTTTTGGATCGTAAAATTTTCGTTTAGCGTAAAGCCCTCCGTAAACTACCAATCCTAAAATTCCAAATAGGATTATTGCTTTTTTTCTTTCAGTCGTCATTTTCAATGTGAATATGAAGGGTTAAACTTATATACACTCAAATATACCCTCAACTTTCACCCTTACAAAGCAATCACTTCTTCCCCACCAACTCTAATGCTTCTTTCAGGGTTTTAACTTGCAGTTCAAGGTCGTGCACCTGTTTTTCGAGATCGGTTATGCGAGGCTGCAGGATGTTATCGGTAAGTGGCGGCATGTCGGAGGGTAGGAGGGCAGCAATCTCTCTGAAAAAATTGTAGTTAAGCGTTTGGCATATTCTGAACAGTGTGCTCACCCGCATATCGGGCCGCTTCTGATAACGGGCAATCGTTTTTTCATTTTGCCCGGCCTTGCGCGCCCAGGCACTTTGGTAAATGCGGTGTTTCTTTACGTACGCACGAAGCATAGCGCCTATAGCAGGTAATGATATTTCATTCATAGCTTCATCGGTTTTTTAAGGGTTATTTAAGGGGGATAAACGGGGCGTGGTGAAACCCATCCCGATTATCAGCGACTGTGCCAGCTGGCCGATGTTTTTAATTGCAGTGTCCAACTGTTTTTAACTGATAAGGATGTACGGTTTATGATTTGTATAAGCCAAACAGGTGCGCTGTCTGTTGAATTGCCGAACAATACCTTGCAAGCGGTTTCGAACATAGAACAGCACGAGCAGGAAATTAATAGGTTGAAGGAGATTATTGACCGGCAGCAAATCCACATGCAACAGCAGCAGCAATTTATTGATTCGTTGCTGGCACCTGTTGTCAATAAGAAGAGTAAGGACTTCGTTGCGGTTAAGAAACTAAAGAGCTATAAATCTTAAAGCGTTGTTTTTTTGCTTCACACCAAACTCTCTCTGGTGTATTCCACTACCATCAAAAGTTTAAAGGCAAACCATTCATTGCCTTCTTCAATTTGTTGTTTGGCAAGCAGGTGCATTTCCTGTTCAAACAAAGAGAAATCATGTCCGTAGTTTTCTAAAATGTAAACCACCTCAGGCACGGGTCGCATTTGGAACAATTCCTTTTCGGTCGGAAATCTTTCGCACTTAGCAATTTGCTCCCGATCAGTTTCGGATAGATATTTTGAATTACAGATGCCTTCTGGCAAATCTTTTACGAGCATGAAGTAAATAGTTGAAGGGAAATTATTTTATAGTAAGCGTTGCCGTTGCCAGTTCCAGGTTTTCCTTGTTGTAAACTTTAACCCGGTAAGTGCCAGCGTGTGTAAAGCGGGCACTTTGTTTCACCACCCGCCAACCCGGCTGAATGGTTTGTTGGATAGTAGCTGTGAGCGTTTCCTTACCTTTTTTATCTATAGAAAATGTTTTGTAGGTAAGATTTGTTGTGCCGATAAAAGGATCATTCCAATAGTAATAAAGAAGGCTTACTTCATTGTTTTTCAAAATCATTTGCTTGTCTGCATTAAAGGCTGAAACTTATCATCTATACCGGTGCAAAACAGCAGCCCAGAAGTAGCTTTTTGCGCTTGTGTATGAAAACTGATGGCTAAAAGTAAAACACTGACTACTATTTTCATTTTCTGCTATTTAATGTAAAGCTATCGTAATAAATCACAACTATAGTCAGCCGAAAAAAGGATGAATGTTTTGTCTAAAGGTTTATCGAATAATTCTCATATTTAACTCAAATAAATCACCCCATGAAAAAATATCTACCCGCAGCCATTATACTTCTTATGCTTTTTTTTCGGTCCGCATCTTCGCAATCGGTTACGCTTGATGTGATGGGAGGCTATTGTTTTTCTATTGCTCCGAGTACGGAAGCTACAGTCAAAAATGTTTCACAAATCGCTGTCTACCCTTATTATGCCACAACCTATGCGCAGGTAAAACGCATGTCGTACGGCAAGGGAGGAAATCTATCTTTTAATTTCAACTGGTATTCAAAGAAGAATATTGGTTTCGGGTTTAAAGGCAATATCCTGTTTGGCTCTTCCTTCAAATATTCCAATTATGTAACCACAATATCGGCCGGCAAAGAAACCTTTGACTATACTGATAATTCATTCTCTGTTCAGCTTATACCTCATTTGTGTTTTCGACACGACTATAAGGTGGTAGGCCCCGTGCTGGAAGCAGGTATGATAATAGGTATGGCGCAAATTGAGCATCATTACACAGCTACTTCAAGTGTTTACTCGGGCACTATCAAATCGACCGTACGCGAACACGGAAATGCATTGTTGGGATTTTACTCTTCGGTGGGCCTTTCTTTTAATGTATCGAAGGTGGTGAAGATAAATTTGGCGGTTAACTGTGTGGCCGGTTCTTATAGCCCTTCTAAGTGGAAACGCACTTCTTTTACTTTGGATGGGAAAGATCAAATGATGGCGCTCAACACTTCGCAGAAGCAAGGAGAATATGTAAAGGAACTTGATTTTACAGCTTCACAAGGAACTGATGTGCCGAGTTTAGATTTGAAATATTCAGCGGCTTTTTCAAATGTAGGAGTAACAACAGGAGTTTGTTTCATAATTACGAAAAAACAAAGGAAGGTCACCAAAAATAATGAGCCGAATGTGGTTCATCCGTTTTAAAAAAAATCATTTATGAGTAGGCTTTTGGGTTTTCTGCTTTTTAGTTTATTTGTTTCGCAAAGCACAGCGCAAAACAAGTTTGCGTCAATACCCGATTTATCTGCTAAAGCTCGAACGTATTCTTATTCCAACGAGGGAAAGTTGATTTACTTTATACGTGATAAAAAGATTTTGCATGTGCTGGTTTACGACACCGCATTTACGCTCCTAAAGCAAGTTAGGTATAATCTGGAAGATTTTATTGATAAATCGGAGGGCGTATTGGGCGTTACCGAAATCAATAAAATGCCCAGTCTCTTTTTTGGTGATAAAAGGCTGGCTTCATTTTCAAGTATCTCACTTGATATAGGCACATATGATGTTTTGCAACATTCATATCCCGTTTTGCCGAACGAGCAATATTACCTTAACTCATTTTCCGCCAACGGAAAGTTTTATGTGGTTTGTTTCACCGACAAGGAGCCTTCGGGACTTATACTCAAAGAATATAAGGGTGATGGGTCTGTTACTGATCATTTAATTTCCCTGGTTGATTTGCCTCTTAATTTGGGCTACTTTGAACAGGTCAACCAATTGTTCTACGAGATTGATGTTTCTTCTTTGAAGAAAATTAGGTGGGATGCACCCAATAACAATATTACCGCAGGTGCCTGGAGTAAGTTTTACGTGCATAACAATCAATTGCTAATTACGCTGAACAATGTGCCAGATACCACTCAGATTATTTCTATTGATTTAGATACCTATCAGAAAAAGTTTAGAAAAATTCCGTCCGGCAATTTTGTTTCCAAGAAAGACAGAAGATTAAATGACAACTCTTTTCTTATTGACGACAAATTATTTTACGTAGCGGCCTGCCGTGAGCAGCTTTTGCTGAAGGTTCTTGATTTTGAAACAGGTGCAACACTGCAGCAGTTTGCGACTAACAAAGAGGAAGAGATAAAATACAGAAACGGAGCGTTTTGCAAAACGCTAAACAACAAAGAGAGTGAACCGGAATTTGATACAAAGAAGATGTTGGACAAATTTTGTGATAAAAGCGCTGATGCAAAATTAGGTGTGGGTGTAAGTTACAGTGAACATGGAGACTATGAAGTTACAATTGGTAACTCAAGAACAACTAACACCAATTATCCATTTATAATGCCTTATTTTTTTAATCCCCCACCTCCACTTTCGGGTCCTCCGGGTTTTGGTGCAGCATGGATATTGCTTTTGAGTTTACTTTGGGCAGAAGGACTTCCCAATAAAAGCGTGGCTTATGAAAATTATTATTTCAAAACACATCTAAACAAAAGTGATTTATCGTATGTCAAAAGGAGTGTTGTTCCTTCGCAGTATGATAAACTAAATTTAAAGGTGGAGGAGTTAAAGGATTCGGAGGTAGTGATAGCAATTAGTAAGATTCGTTTTAACGGGAACCTTGTTCTCTCTTATTATAACACCGAATCTCAAAATTTTTATACTTCCGTATTTGGTCCGGAAAAGTAAAGGATAGGTAAATGGAAGTTTACTTAACCACAACCCCCGTATAGTTCTGTGGAGTGATTTTTCGAAGTTCCGCTCTGATTTCTTCGCTCACATCTAACTTATCTAAAAAATCGTGGATAGATTCCTTGGTAATATGGTTAGTGCCACGAGTAAGTTCTTTCAATTTTTCATAAGGCTTAGGATACGCTTCTCTGCGCAGAATGGTTTGAATAGCTTCGGCAACCACTGCCCAATTAGCTTCTAAATCTGCATTCAGAGCATCTTCATTCAGTAAAAGTTTCGATAGACCTTTCTCAACAGAAGAAATTGAAATCATGGTATGTGCAATAGGCACTCCAATGTTCCGCAGAACGGTAGAGTCCGTCAAATCCCGTTGCAGACGTGATATAGGAAGTTTAGCAGAGAGGTGTTCGAACAAGGCATTGGCAATGCCCAGGTTACCTTCTGCATTTTCAAAATCTATCGGATTTACTTTATGCGGCATGGCCGATGATCCCACTTCATTCTTACTTACTTTCTGTTTAAAATATTCCATCGAAACATAGGTCCAGATATCGCGGCTGAGGTCAATTAAAATGGTGTTGATGCGTTTGTAATTGTCGAAATGGGCGGCAAGGTTATCGTAATGCTCAATCTGAGTGGTATATCTGCTGCGCTTTAAGTGCAATTTTCTTTCTACAAATTCATTCGCAAAACCAATCCATTCAACTTTTGGATAAGCAACATGATGCGCATTGAAGTTGCCCGTGGCTCCGCCAAATTTTGCGCTGTAATGAATTTGTTCAAAAAGGCGCAACTGCTCTTTCAGCCGCTCGGCAAATACCATAATTTCCTTACCCAGTTTTGTGGGAGATGCGGGTTGACCGTGCGTGTGTGCCAGCAAAGGAATATCCTTCCATGCTTCAGCCATGGTTTCCAGATGGGCAGTCAGCCGTTTAATAGAGGGTAAATACAATTGTTCGTTAGCTTCTTTAAACGAAAGCGGAATAGCCGTGTTATTTATATCCTGCGAAGTCAAACCGAAATGAATAAACTCTTTCCATTTATCTAACCCGAGTGTTTCAAATTTTTCTTTCAGAAAATATTCAACGGCTTTTACATCGTGGTTAGTTATCTTCTCAGTGTCTTTAATGGTTTGTGCATCGGTTTCCGAAAAGTTAACCATCAAATTTCTGAGCGAAGAAAAATGCTTCATAGGAAAGTCCGATAACTGGGGTAAGGGAATTTCGCAAAGCCCAATAAAATATTCTACCTCCACCTGTACGCGATATTTTATTAATGCGTATTCTGAAAAGTAGTTGGCAAGTTCTTCGGTTTTGTTTCGGTAGCGCCCATCAACAGGCGAAATGGCGGTGAGAGGATTCAACTGCATGGCGCAAAGATAAAAGAAAAGGGAAGTTTGCCTTCAACCACCGAATCTAATTTACGTTGAGTGTAAAATCTTTAAACACCTGGTTCTTATCATGGTCTTGAACATCTACAGAAAATACGTAGGGGTCAGCTGATGAGGGATACCAGATATACCTGAAATTATATGATTTTGCTCCGTGAGCGTAAGGGTGGTCGTATAAGATTGTAGAATCAGTAACGGAGTTTCGAAAAGTGAAATACAACTCATGAATACTCTTGTTATCTGTAACAGTACCTTCAATTAATACGGTATCACCTGAATTAATCACTGTAGTATCGGCTGGCGAAAGGAGGGTGATAACAGGTTCTGAAGGACCTGTATTTTTCTTGCAGGACGAAACATAAAATGAAAACGAAAGGATAATAAGTGACAGAAATATATAATGTCTGAATGATCCCAAAGGCGTGTTTTTCATGAAGTGCAAAGTAGGAAATATTGCGAATGTATTTTTACAAACTATCACACACACAGAAGCAAAAGGTTATGAAAACGAAATTTTTAACAGGTAAAAGGCGATTGCTTATTGTCAGTCGTAATACCTCTGTTTGTTGGTTTGAGTTCAAAAACATTTATTTGCGACTTCATTAAAACGGATGCATGAGTAAGAACCTTATTATAGTTGAGTCGCCTGCGAAGGCAAAAACCATCAACAAATTTCTTGGGAAAGATTATGTTGTTACCTCGTGCTATGGCCACATTCGCGACTTGCCGGATAGCGGATTGAATATTGACATTGAAAACGGATTTGAGCCGAACTATGTGGTAAGTGAGGATAAAGAGAAGGTAATTAAGGAGCTAAAGAAGCTGGCAAAGGATGCAGATGAAATTTTCCTGGCAACGGATGAGGACCGCGAGGGAGAAGCTATTTCATGGCACTTATGCGATGTGCTGAAGTTGGATCCTAAGAAAGCAAAGCGCATTACTTATACCGAAGTTACAGAAGAAGCTATTCTGGAGGCAGTGGCTAATCCGCGAACCATCAATATGGATTTGGTAAACGCCCAGCAAGCCCGGAGGGTACTGGATCGCTTAGTGGGTTATGAGATATCTCCTGTATTATGGAAAAAAGTAAAGCCCTCTCTCTCTGCAGGACGAGTCCAATCAGTGGCGGTGCGTATAATTGTAGAGCGTGAAAGAGAAATTCGTGCATTCACTCCGGTACCTTCTTTTAAAATAGTAGCTTATTTCATCGTTACAGATGCTAATGGTAAAAAGGTGGCTTTTAAAGCAGAACGCCCTTCTAATTTTAAGACGCAACAGGAAGCAGAAAAATTTTTGGAAGAAGTTGTTGGCGCTCAATTTTCGGTAAGCTCCATTGAAAAGAAACCCGGCAAGCGCTCTCCGGCTGCCCCTTTTACTACTTCCACTTTGCAACAGGAAGCATCTCGCAAGCTTAGTTTTCCTGTTGCAATTACTATGCGCGTTGCACAGCGTTTGTATGAGAATGGTCATATTACTTATATGAGAACGGATTCCGTTAACCTCTCAGACACGGCTCATAAAGCGTTGGAGAAGGAAATAAAAAGTAAATACGGTAAGGAGTTTTACGAGAGAAGAAATTATATCTCCAAGCATGAAAGTGCGCAAGAAGCGCACGAAGCTATTCGCCCTTCACACATGAATGTATCATCAATTGAGGCAGAGAGTGATGAGGAGCGCCTTTACGATTTGATATGGAAGCGCACTGTCGCTTCACAGATGGCCGATGCTGAAATTGAGAAGACTGTTATTGACATAGTGAATGACAAGAATAAAGAAACACTTCGGGCACAAGCAGAAGTAATTTTGTTTGAAGGATTTTTGAAAGTGTATAATGAAAGCGTTGATGAAGAAACTGAAACAGATGAGGAAACAGAAGCGTTGATCCCTCCGGTCAAAGAAGGACAAAAGCTTGGCCTTAGAGAAATTACAGCTACAGAAAGGTTTACTAAAGCTCTTCCAAGGTATACCGAAGCAAGTTTGGTGAAGAAACTGGAAGAACTTGGAATTGGGCGTCCGTCAACTTATGCTCCTACCATTTCTACGGTTCAAAAAAGATATTATGTAGTGAAGGAACCGCGTGAGGGGATAGAAAGAAAGTATAAAGTCTTTACACTTAAGAGTGATAAAATAACCAATGAGGTAAAAACAGAGATAATAGGTGCTGAGAAAAATAAATTGTATCCTACAGACATTGGGTCATTAGTAACAGATTTTTTAATTAAAAACTTCGGAACTGTTCTTGATTATAATTTCACAGCAGATATTGAGGAGCAATTCGATAAAGTAGCAGAAGGAAAAAAAGTATGGAATAAAATGATTGGTGATTTCTACAAACCTTTTCATAAGGCGGTAGAAACAACCACTGATACTGCCGAACGTGTCTCGGGTGAAAGATTATTGGGAACAGACCCTGCTTCGGGCGAACCGTTGATTGTCCGAATGGGAAAGTTCGGGCCGATGGCACAGATAGGTAAAGCAGATGAAGAAACAGGTAAAAAAGCTCGCTTTGCAAAACTTCGTAATACTCAGTCAATAGAAACAATCACTTTCGAAGAAGCGTTGGAATTATTTAAGTTGCCACGCACCCTCGGGCAACTTGAAGGTAAGGATGTGAAAGCAAGCATAGGACGCTTTGGACCTTATGTTCAACACGACAAGTCTTTTGTTTCTATACCTAAGGATAAAGATCCATATACTATTACTTATGACGATGCACTTATTCTGATTAAGGAAAAAGCGGAAAAAGATGCCGCTCGTTTAATTATGGACTTTGAGGCTGAAGGCATTCAAGTGCTGAACGGCAGATATGGCCCTTATATTAAAAAAGGGAAAGACAATTATAAAATTCCGAAAGATAAGACTGCCGAACATCTTACTCTGGAAGAAATTCAGATGATAATAGGTGAACAGGGCCCCACTCAAAAGCGGAAATCGTTTCGCGGTAAGAAGAAAAGTTAATGGCCAGTGAAAATGAAATTAATGCGCTGATTCAGCTTCTTGATGATAACGATCAAGAAGTTTTCAGACATGTTCACGATAAGCTTAAGAGTTTTGGCCCAGATGTAATTCCAACTCTTGAACAGGCATGGGGTTCAGAACTTAATCCTACTGCACATGAACGGATCGAAGAAATTATTCATGAAATTCAGTTTGAATCTTTAATCGAAGAATGGACACTGTGGCTTAGCGGGAATGAAAATCCTGATTTATTCACTGGTGCATTTTTGGTTGCTAAATATCATTACCCGGAATTGAGATTTGAAGAAGTTCAAAAAAAAATTTTCAAGATAAAACAAAGTATCTGGCTTGAACTGAATTACAATCAAACGCCCTTAGAGCAGATTCAGATATTCAATCAGGTTTTTTATACCCATCACGGTTTTAAAGGGGCTCAGTCTTCTTCTGATTTTCAAGATTTTTGCATCAACCATGCTCTGGAAGCCAAGAAAGGCAATTCTTTTTCTATAGGCATTATTTATCAGGTGCTTGCCAACGAGCTGAATTTGCCTGTTTACGGTGTAAATCTAGTCAGACATTATGTGCTTGCCTTTTGCAAAAAAATGATTTTTGATTTTTCTACTGAGGATAATTTGGAAAGAGAAGTAATGTTCTATATAAACCCAATCAACAAAGGTTCTATTTTTTCAAGAAGTGAAATCAAGGATTACTTGGAGAAGATGAGGGTAGAAAATAGTGATATTTATTTTGCACCTGCTGCTAACATTTCGGTTATAACAGAGTTGCTTAAAAGCCTTGTTGAAATCTATGACCAGCAAAACCGGAGCGATCGTGTAAGAGAGCTTACTCTTTTGTCAAAGTTAATGTAACTTCTAGCCACTATTACTCTAGGCATCTATGGCTAAAAAGATTGGTCTTTTGAGATATTACGTGGATAACTGATTCGAAGATGTCTCAGGCCTTAAGCTAAAAATAAAGGGTTTCAACGAAAAAGCTGAAACCCTTTATAGTTCTTGTACCGCGGGCGGGAATCGAACCCGCACAGACTTTTAGGTCTACAGGATTTTAAGTCCTGCGTGTCTACCAGTTCCACCACCACGGCATCCATAAATAAATAAGGGCGATTTACATCGCCCTTATTGGTTAGAGCGGGAGACGAGGCTCGAACCCGCGACCTCCACCTTGGCAAGGTGGCGCTCTACCAACTGAGCTACTCCCGCATTACATTCTAAAAGAACAAATCCCCGTTTAGGGATTGCAAATATAGAAACGCTTCTAAAATCTCAAAGTAGAAGGGGGAAAATTGTCTAACTATTTTCAAGCAGCTTTTTCAACTCCTGCAATTTCATTATGGCCTCTACTGGTGTCATGGCGTTTATTTCTACCTTTTCTATTTCTTCTGCCAACCTTTTCATTTTAGGGTCATTCATATCAAAAAAGCTAAGTTGAAAATTCTGCGTGGGCACTTTCTTAACAATTTGTTTTACATCATCGTGCTGTTGTCGCTGACTTTCCAATTCATGCAGCATTTCGGTTGCACGGTCAACTATTTGCTTAGGCATTCCTGCCATTTTCGCTACGTGTATGCCAAAGCTATGCTCTGTTCCTCCTTCTACTAATTTTCGCAGGAAAATCACTTTGTTTCCGGTTTCTTTCACTGCTACGTGAAAGTTTTTAATGCGGTTATATTTTTCTGCTAACTCGTTTAATTCATGGTAATGTGTGGCGAAAAGTGTTCTGGGTTTTGCCACTTGGCTATTATGAAGATATTCCGCCAAACTCCAGGCAATAGATATTCCATCATAAGTAGAAGTGCCTCTTCCTATTTCGTCCAAAAGAATCAAACTGCGAGGAGATAGGTTATTCATAATGCTCGCAGTTTCGTTCATCTCTACCATAAAAGTAGATTCCCCTGCACTTAGGTTATCGCTGGCTCCTACACGGGTAAATATTTTGTCTACCAGACCAATTTTTGCAGCAGCAGCAGGAACATAACTTCCGATTTGTGATAAAAGAACAATTAAAGCCGTTTGACGAAGAAGTGCGCTCTTACCGCTCATGTTTGGCCCTGTTATAATCAGAATCTGCTGCGTTTCATTATCCAAAAAAACATTGTTTGCAATGTATTTTTCACTTACATCCAGTTGTTGTTCTATAACGGGGTGACGACCTTCTTTAATTTCAATGGCAAAGGAATCATTCAACTCAGGTTTTACATAGCTGTTTTTTGCCGCAACTTCCGAAAGAGAAAGTAAACAATCAACCCTTGCTATAAGCGCTGCATTCTGTTGGATGGTTTGCACATAATCCTTTGCGAATCGAACAAGATCAACAAAAATAGCTAATTCTAAAGTCTGAATTTTTTCCTCGGCACCAAGAACTTTATGTTCATATTCTTTTAACTCTTCTGTTATGTAGCGTTCAGCACCAGTAAGCGTTTGTTTACGAATCCAGTCTGACGGCACTTTACTTTTATGTGAATTGGTTACTTCCAGAAAATATCCGAACACAGAGTTGAAGCCGACTTTCAATGAATTTATTCCAGTTCTTACAATCTCCTTTTGTTGAATTCCTGCAATGTATTCCTTACCTGAATTTTTAACAGCCCGCAAATCATCTAATTCAACATTTACACCATTATTAATAAAGTTTCCTTTTGCAACTATGGGCCCAGATTCTTCCCAAACTACAGTTTCTATTTTATCTGCCAGTATAGTAGAAGGATTTAGCTGCTCACTAACTTTTTTCAGTGTAGTATTGTTAGAAGAAGACAGAATTAGCTTTAAGGACGGTATTGCATTTAAAGCACGTTTTAATTGCACCATCTCTCTCGGGTTAACTCGCTCAAGAGAAACTTTAGAAATCAATCTTTCCAGATCGCCTATGGTGCGAATCAGTTTCTTCAGTTCTTCTGATTCTAGAGAATGATTTACAAAAAAATCTACCGCATTTAACCGCTCATTTATTTTCTGAATATCAAGCAACGGCATCACCACCCAACGCTTAAGCATACGCGCACCCATGGGAGAAGTAGTTTTGTCTAAAACATCCAACAAAGTTTTTCCTCCCTGATGCGGTGAATAGATCAGTTCAAGATTGCTAATAGTGAAGCGGTCGAGCCAAACATTCTTCTCATCTGTCAGCTTTGTCAGTTTGCTGATATGTGCTAAGTTGTTGTGCTCCGTATCACGTAAATATTGTATTGCTGCTCCTGCAGCAATTACCGAAAATCTTTCCTTCTCAATCCCAAAACCTTTAAGTGAGTTAGTTTCAAATAGTTTGAGCAGAGAAGCTAATGCATTATCGTAACTGTAAATCCAGTCATCAAGCTTATAAGCATAAAGTTTATTGCCAAACTGCTGAAGAAATTCTTTCTGTTTCGATTTGGGATACAGTACTTCTGAAGGCGAAAGTGTTTGAATCATTTTATCGATGTAAGAGAAATTCCCTTCACCGATAAAAAACTCTCCGGTTGAAATATCCAGAAATGCGATGCCATAGTTCTCGTTCTCAAAATAGACAGAGGCAAGAAAGTTATTGCTCCGGGTGCTGAGGATATTGTCTTTAAGGGCAACACCCGGAGTTACCATCTCGGTCACTCCTCGTTTTACAATTCCTTTGGCAAATTTTGGGTCTTCAATTTGGTCGCATACTGCTACCCTATACCCTGCACGAACCAATTTAGGAAGGTAAGTATCAATAGCATGGTGGGGAAACCCTGCCAGTTCTATCTCACTGGCTTTCCCATTACTTCTTTTAGTTAAGGTAATACCTAAAGTAGCTGCAGTTTTCTTTGCATCGTCCGAAAAGGTTTCATAAAAATCACCGACCCGAAAAAGCAGAATTGCATCAGGATACTTGGCCTTAAAAGCATTGTATTGCTTCATCAGCGGAGTTTCCGTTTCGCTCATAGCGCTTTTAATCATAGTTCTATGAACTGCCACTTTTCATGCGTTAAGGTTAAAGCAGGGTTTCCTTCTGCTTCAATATTTAAAAGCGCGAATTACGAATTACGAATTGAAAATACAAACGGCATGTGAATATAAATTTTGGTTTATTTTGTGCGCATGCGTAAATTGTTGAATGAGGAACTTCCACGCTTATCAAAAGAAGAGTTTAAACAACAGGAAAAAAAACCTATTGTAATTGTCCTTGACAATGTTCGAAGCCACCTGAATGTTGGCTCAATATTTCGCACAGCCGATGCGTTCTTAATTCAGGGTATGTATTTATGCGGTATCACGGGACTTCCACCACACAGAGACATTCATAAAACTGCTTTAGGTGCTACTGAAACCGTGGAATGGAAGTATTTTAAATCAGCAGTTGAGGCAATACAATATCTAAAGGAACTGAATTATATAATTGTTTCCATTGAGCAAACGGAGCGTGCTACTAGGCTAAATGAGTTTATTCCCCGGAAGGAGGAGAAATATGCTATCGTTTTTGGGAATGAGGTAGATGGAGTTACCCAGGATGTGATTGATCTTTCTGATTTAGCGGTTGAAATTCCGCAGTATGGTATGAAGCATTCTCTGAATGTAGCTGTTAGCGCGGGAATAACAATGTGGGATGTTTCCGTTAAAATGAGTATGCATAACATTTTTGTGGAGTTATGAAAAACATCTGTTTATTACCAATTGTTATTGGGCTAATTGTAGCTTTAACATTGTTTCATTTTGTTTCGCTTGCTCTTTATCCTATTCCTTGGGTGGATGAAACTTTTTTTGCCAGCGTTTCGAGAGATTTACTACAACGCGGTAAATTTTTCCCATTTATTGCTCCGATTAACTTACAATTTAATGAATGTTTTACTTATGGACCGGTTTACTTTTTGCTTCAGGCATTTCTCTTTAAGTGCTTCTCCTTCAGTAGTTATGTTGCACGTCTAGCCGGTTTTATAGCAGGATTGTTTATGTGTTTTGCTCTTTACAAGACATTTACCTTGGACAAAAAAGAATCAAATTTATTGGCTTGGCTGCTTATTGGCGGGGTGTTGTTTGATTTTTCTGTGTTTGAAAGTTTTCACTCCGGAAGAATGGAAACTTTGGCTTTAGCTTTTGTATTTGGCTATATATACTTTATATTAAAAAATGAGAAGGTGCTTAGCAGCAAGACATTATACTTTAATGCTATGCTATATAGCTTCTTTGCTGTTTTGGCCACATTAACTACCCCTCGAGCCAGCATCTTGTTAGTTGCACCTGGAATGATATTACTCTATCGGCTTATTAAGGAAAGACGAATCGAGCGTTTTGTAGAATTGATTATACTTAGTTCAATATTCATGGTGGTGATTGTTGGCTGGATATATTACGCTTTCGGCACCCTCCATTCGATGATAGAGTACTACCGGATGGTAAATCAGCCGTTTGATTTTCTTAAAGGCTTTGCTTTTAATACTATTTTGGTTTATCAATATCCTGTTATTTTATTAAGCTTATTAGCGGTTGTAGCCACAATCATAATATGTAAGCGGAAATTTTTCAGCCCGATTAATTTCATTTCACTGGTTTCTATTTTTCTATTTTATATCCTGGTTAATATGTACCGTCCTTATGGCATTTATGTCATGGTGTACTTCTATTTGCTTTTTGCGCAGTGTATATATATGATCCAAAAGGCTAATCCCGATAGAGTTACACTGATTGTATCAAGTATGGCTTTATATGGGTTAGTAGGTATTATGGTATTAACAACCGTTGTAAAGGCAGGGTATATAATTGATTCCTACTCTGAGCGAAAGTCAGATTCCATTGACAGTTTCATTTCTAAGAATATTCCCAAAGGGTCGAAGGTTATAGGAGATGAGGTCTATTATTTTTCGGTTCTGAAAGCAGGTTCCGATTTTCAATATATTAAATGGGGAGATTCGGATCAAAACCGCGAAAAATATCAACGTGTTGAATATGACTACGATTATATCCTGATGTCAGATGTATTACTAAAAATGAGTCCGCAAATTTTTAGTGTGTACCAAAAGAATGCTGATTTAATCATCATTAATCGATTCAATGCTCCCTTAAGTAGTATAACCAGTTATTTTAATGCCCATCGCCCAGGGTTAGTCTTTTTTTATTCTTATAACGGGATTCTTTATCAAAGAATTAAAACAGGGAAAATATAATCATCTCAGACTGTGAACTAATCATGTCGGAACGAATTTTTAAACTGGCAGAATGAATTAGCAGAAATTGTTTAAAGAAATGCTGATGTTTGTTCAAACAATAAGATTTCCTTTCAGTCGTCAGTTGTAGACCAAAAAAGTAATGACAAAGAGTATTTATGATTTTGAGGTGAAAGACCTTTCGGGAAAGACAGTTAAACTTTCAAACTATAAAGGTAAAGTCCTGTTGATAGTGAATACCGCATCTGCGTGTGGACTTACTCCTCAACTGGACGGTTTACAGAAGCTATATGAAAAATATCGGGACAGCGGTTTTGAAATACTTGGCTTTCCTTCTTCACAATTTGCAGGTCAGGAGCCTCTAAAAGGAGATGCTATTCAGGAGTTTTGTTCAGTTAACTACGGAGTTCAGTTCAAAATTTTTGCTAAAAACAAAGTGAAAGGAAGTGAAGCGCAACCCGTCTATAAGTTTCTGGCAAGGAAAGCAAGTGTATTAGGACTTAGTAATTATCCGATCTGGAACTTTCAAAAGTATTTGATTGATAGAAATGGCAAATTGGCAGATTGGTTTAACCCATGGAAGATACCGGATAACGACAAAATTGCCGAAGCCATCGAAAAATGTCTGAACGCTACACCTGTTGAAAACAAAAGTTAAGGGTGGCTCGCAAATTGCAATTCTCGGCTACTTTTGTAAACGATAAAGTATAAATCATAAATTTTAAACTAATAAGTATGGCGACTCAATTAACAGACAGCAATTTCAAAGAAACAGTTTTAGATAGCGGCAAATTAACCCTCGTAGATTTTTGGGCAGAGTGGTGTGGGCCTTGCAAAGCAATAGGACCTATGATTGAAGAAATTTCGAAAGAATTTGAAGGCAAAGCAATCATAGGGAAAGTAGATGTGGATAGCAATCCTGAAACCGCTATGAAATACGGTATTCGTAACATTCCGACAATCCTTTTTCTTAAGAACGGACAGGTAGTGGACAAGCAAGTGGGTGCTGTGCCAAAGGCAAACCTCGTAGCTATGTTGAACAAACATCTTTCGTAATTCTATACTGAAATATTATTCTTGTAGGGGCAATTCAACAATTGCCCCTACGTTTTTTTATCCATGTTAGAGCAAAACCATTTCCCCGAAATTGAGAATCTAGAACTCCTTGCCAAGCAAGTGGTGGAGGGGTTTATAATTGGCTTACATAAATCACCCTTTCATGGTTTCTCGGTAGAGTTTGCCGAGCACCGGCTTTATAACCCTGGGGAATCTACCAAACACTTAGACTGGAAAGTGTTTGCCCGCACAGGGAAGATGTTTGTGAAACGATACGAAGAGGAAACCAACCTCCGCTGCCAGATTGTAATTGATGCTTCTTCCTCCATGTATTTCCCGAACGATGAGAAAGCCAAGACGAACAAACTACGTTTCTCTATCCAGTCAGCGGCTGCTCTGGTAAATTTATTGAAGCGCCAACGCGATGCTGCGGGCTTAAGCATTTTTACCAATGAAGTTTTAGTAAATACGAATGCCAAATCAAGTACTACCCATCACCACCTCTTATTTGGCCATCTCGAAAATTTATTGAAACGGAAATCTCTTAATGTACAAACGGATGCGGCAAAGTGTTTAAACCAGATTGCTGATACTGTTCACAAGCGTAGCATGATTATTATCTTCAGCGATATGTTTTCGAATATGGATAGCGGAGGGGCTGATGAATTGTTTTCCGCATTGCAACATCTTCGCTATAATAAACACGAAATCATTCTTTTTCATGTGGTGGATAGGAGCAAAGAGATGGAGTTTGAATTTGAAAACCGCCCTTACCAGTTTATTGATATGGAAAGCGGAGAGAAGGTGAAGTTGCATTCCAACGAAGTAAAATTGTTTTATGTAGAACAGATGAGTAAGTTCGAAAAAGAACTGAAACTGCGTTGCGGGCAGTATAAAATAGATTTTGTAGAAGCGGATATCAATCTTGATTTCCGCCAGGTGTTGCTTCCTTTCCTGATGAAACGCACCAAGATGATGTAAACCATCTACATTCAATTTAATTAAGAATAAATGAATCTCAACTACAAAGTTTTTGGTGAAGGATTTCCTGTAGTTATTCTTCATGGCTTACTTGGTTCCCTTGATAATTGGCAAACTATTGCTAAAAAGATAGCAGAGAGGTTTCAGGTATTTATTGTTGACCAACGTAACCACGGCAGGTCGCCACATAGTAATGAGTTTAGCTATGAACTTCTATCTAGTGATTTGCTGGTTTTTTTTGACCAACATCATATCCCAAAGGCTCATCTTATCGGACATTCAATGGGAGGGAAGACAGCAATGAAATTCGCTTTGGACCATTCCGATAAAGTTGAAAAGCTTATAGTGGTGGACGTTGCTCCAGTGGGCTATGAGGACCAACACA
>JAZKEP010000128.1:37177-37960 GCA_040387015.1 Bacteroidota bacterium | reverse complement strand
CTGCGCACCACCCGCGCCCGCGTGGTGCAGTTCAACGCGCTGTATAAAATTTTCACCACCGTTCACCTGGCCGCTCAAAGCACCTTTGAAGAAGATAAAGAAAGAAGAGAATTGTTTAATATGACCTGAGCGAGTAAACCGCAGGGTTGTTTTTGTCTTATGATTCCCCTACGCTTTAGTTTCCAGTTTACCATCGGCATGTTTAGCAAAGCGGCCTTTATCGCGCGGGTGCACCTGGTCGTAGCGGCCCCAGGGCCAGCCGCCAAATTGTGTTTTGTGGTAGTCTTCAAAAGCCTGGTTAATTTCCTCTTTGGTGTTCATTACAAACGGGCCGTATTGTATAACCGGCTCGCTGATAGGTTTGCCCTGCAACAGTAAAATTCCAGTTTCGGTAGTTCCGTTTTGCAGCTGCACATCCATTTCGGCACGAAGTTCCACCGCGCTGTATTTACCAATCGTTTTGCCGCTCAGTGTAAGGGCATCGCCCTTGTAAAAATAGATAGTGCGGTTAATACCCTTTTCGGTTTTGGGTAAAGTCCAGCTGGCACCGGCTTCCATTTTAATGTTCCAAACCGCCACGTGATTTTGCGCATCAGCCGCCCATGAATCAGGCGGAGGCGATGGCGCTTTTTTATCAGCCAGCGTTCCTGCAATTACTTCTACGGTAGTTTTTTTATTGCCCGCATCTTTGTGAACATACGCGGGTATGGCATCGCTCCACAGCATTTTAAAGTGCGGCTCCACCATCTTATTTCGCTTGGGCAAATTGAGCCAAATCTGAAA
>JAZKEP010000128.1:32110-37167 GCA_040387015.1 Bacteroidota bacterium | reverse complement strand
CCTTTATCTTTATGAATAAGCGGAAACATTTCCGAGTGCTGAACCCCTTTACCGGCAGTCATCCACTGCACATCGCCATTGCCGTAGCGGCCCGAAGCACCCATTGAATCGGCATGATCCACAAAGCCTTTACGCACCACCGTAATGGTTTCGAAGCCGCGGTGCGGATGCCCCGGAAAACCCGGAACAATTTTTCCGTGATACATTCTGAAACCGTCTTTGATAATAAAATCATCGCCCATACTTCTTCCGCTCATTGAAGTGGCGGGGCCCATTACTTCGTTGCCTTTCGGAAAGTTGTCTTCGTGATGCACACAAAACAAAAAAGGATCTAAGGTTTCCCATTGAAAGCCCATGGCTTTAATTTGTATGATAGGTTCCATCTTTTGTTTGTTTGATGTAGTAAAACTTTCTTTTAGACTGTTGGCCGCATTGGTGAGCGGCAGCGCAAGAACAGAAGTTAATCCCAGCGACAATCGCGTAAGGAAACTTTTGCGGGGCAGTTGATTTTCCATAATTCACTTTTTAGAAGATACCCAAAAGTAAAGTGAATTTTTGGAATCCTCCATCAAGTAATTACTAATAAGAATAATTGTGAATTAGCGCAGAATGGTAACGCTGCCGTATAATGATTTGTCGCTAAACGCATCGAGGAAAACCGCTTTGGCTACGTAGGTATATACCCCTAATGGAACCTTTTCTCCCTTGTAAGTTCCATCCCACATAAAATCGGCCTCACTCGCTTCGTAAATTTTTTCACCAATGCGGTTGAATACCATGATGTTGAAAGTATGAATACCTGCCGTGTTGCCAAAAATTTGGAAGAAGTCATTGTTGCCATCTCCGTTCGGTGTAAAAGCATTTGGCACAAACAAGCCGTGGTCGTCAACCACTTCCACCGAAACATAGTCCTGCGATTCGCAGCCGTTAACATCCGTAGCCACCACCGTAAACACAGTTGACTGACGGGGTTGTATGGTTACCTCGGGGCAGTTAACACAGCTCATTCCAAAAGAAGGCGACCAGTTAAAAGTCGTTTGTGATGATCCTGTAGAAGTGGCACTGAGTTGAATGAACTCGCCCAACTTAACGGTGGTGATGCTGCCTGCAGCAGAAACGCTAAAGGTATTGGTGTTTACTACTTCAAAGGTTGTATCGAACGGACACCCGTTAACGTCTTTCACTGTTACGTGATAAGTACCCGGATGAACATTAATTAAATCTTCGGATACAGCACCGGTACTCCAACTATATGTAAATGGTCCCGAGCCTCCTGCTACAACTACATCAATAGTACCCTGAGCGTTCGCGCACGGAACTTCATCTGCTACCCCCGCTACCTGCAACTGAGGAAGTGTATGGATAGTTGCACTTGCTGAAATAGTGCAGTTATGTGCATCGGTTGCAATAACCATATACGTACCTGCAATTGCATCTACCAGGTTCGCGGCATTTGACTGGTTACTCCATTGATAGAAATAAGGGGCAGTTCCACCGCTTACTACAGTATTAATCTCACCGCTGGATGCTCCTTCACAAGCCACATCGGTAACACTCACAGAAACATCAAGGGATGTTGGTTCCGAGATAAAGATGCCACTTAATGTTGCTGAACAACCTTGAGCATCTATCGCTCTTACATCGTATAATCCGGTAGGTATATCTGTAATATTCTGAGTTGACGAATTATTACTCCAAACAAATTGATAGGAAGGAGTTCCCCCACTTACATTCAGATTAATTTTTCCGTCTGTTGATCCATTACAGCTAACGTCCATGTGCGTTTCGGTCAACACAATTGCAGAAGGCGCTGTCAATGTAATAGCTCCGGTGCTGACACATCCGTTATCATCCGTTACGTTGACAGTATAAGTTCCCCCGGCAAGATTTTGTGGGTCTTCTATCATCACTCCGTTGTTCCATGAATAGGTCATAGGTGCAACACCTCCTGTCACTGCCAAATCAATAGTTCCGTTAGCATCTCCATTGCACAGCGGATCTGTTTTTGAAAAGCGAAACAATGGTTGGCTGAGTAACTGTTGCCGAAGTTGATGTTGAACAATTGTTAGCATCCGTAACAACAACACTGTAACTACCTGCCGGAATATTGGTTCTATTTTGCGCGGTATTACCACCGCCCCAATTATAGGTGTAAGAAGTTGTTCCCCCTGTAACTGTAACGTTTATGGCACCTGTTGAATTTCCGTTGCATGCAACATTCGTGGCAGCAGCAGAAGCACTCAAGGCAGCAGCAGGCTGAGTAACAATAGATGATAAGGAAACTGAACAGGCATTTGCATCGGTAACGGTTACATTATAAGTTCCGGCAACAACATTTGTTCTGCCAGGCATAGTAATTCCGCCACCCCAGTTATAGGAATAAGCAGGAGTACCACCTGTCACTGCCAGGTTCACTCTTCCGGTTGAATTTCCGAAACATGCAACATTAGTAACCAAACCAGATACATTCAAGGCAGCCAAAGGCTGAATCACCGTTGCAGAAGTTGAAGTCGAACAGGCATTGGCATCGGTCACTGTAACATTGTAATTACCTGCCGGAATATTGGTTCTGTTCGGTGTAGTAATACCACCCCCCCAGTTATATGTATAATTTGTTGTTCCGCCTGTCACCGTCAAAGTAACAGAGCCCGTTGAATTTCCGAAGCAGGTAACATTAGTAACAGAAGCGGTAACATTCAACGCGGTAGCAGGCTGAGTAACCATTGTAGTCGTTGAAGTCGAACAGGCGTTAGCATCGGTTACTGTTACTATATAGGTCCCTGCGGTAATGTTTTGTTTATCTTCAGAAGTTCCTCCAATGTTCCAGCTATAACTGTAAGCTGTAGTTCCTCCCGTTACTGTTAAATCAACGCTTCCTGTGTTTCCCCCATAGCAGGCAACATCAATTTTACTCGCAGTAACATTCAGTAGTGTTGGCTCCGTTACAATTGCGCTTTGCATAGCTGAACAGGAATTCACATCGGTCACTGTTACGCTGTAATTTCCGGGAGCAATGTTGTTGAGATCAACAGAAGAGTCACCGTTGCTCCACATCATAGAGTAATTCGGTGTGCCTCCCGTAATAGTTGAATTAATAATTCCGTTGTTGGTACCATTGCAAGTCACATCCGTTGCAGCTAATGTAATAGTAATGGCAGCCGGCTCGGTAATAATGATCGGCTGACTGACTGCGCAACTGTTCAAATCATTTACTAACAACTGGTAGGTTCCCGCGGACAGATCGGTTCTGTTTTGGGTGGTCACACTATCATTCCAGATAAAGTCATAAGGAACAGTTCCCCCGTTGATGGTAATATTGATACTGCCGTCCGAGCCATTATTGCAGGAAACACCAATATGCGTTTCTGATACGCTCATGCTTAAAGGCTGTGTGATGGTAACGCTTGTAGTTGCTATACAGTTATTTGCATCCTGAACGGTTACCGAATAATTACCTGCCGGAATATTGTTTAGGTCTTCAGTAGTTGCTCCATTACTCCATACAAATGTATATGCTGCGGTGCCACCTGATACGCTAAGATTAATGTTCGCATCTGAAGCTCCGTTACACGTAGCATTGCTGCTTGTGGTTGAAACGCTTAGCAGAGATGGCTCTGTAACAATGGATGAAGCGGACGTTGAACACGCATTTGCATCGGTAACCGTTACATTATAAGTTCCTGACGGAATACCGCTTCTATTTTGAGTGGTAATTCCTCCGCCCCAGTCAAAAGTGTAACCTGTTGTTCCACCTGTCACGGTTAATGTAACAGCACCCGTAGAGTTTCCGAAGCATGAAACATTTGTTACTGAAGCGTTTGCATTCAATGTGGCAGACGGTTGGGTTATAGTTACTGAAGTAGAAGTAGAACAAGCGTTGGCATCAGTAATTGTTACATTATAAGTTCCGGCAGTAACGTTTGTTCTGTTCTGTGTGGTGACCCCACCACTCCAGTTGTAAGAGTAAGTACCGGTTCCTCCTGTGGTTGTCAAACTAATGGCACCAGTAGAGTTACCAAAGCATGCAACGTTCGTAACAGAAGCAGTTGTACTCAATGCAGCCGCGGGCTGGGTAACGGTTGCAGAAGTTGAAGTAGAACAAGCGTTGGCATCCGTTATAGTTACATTGTAAGTTCCCGCAGTAACAGATGTTCTGTTCTGCGTTGTGATTCCTCCACCCCAGTTATAGGTATAAGCAGTTGTTCCACCTGTCGTGGTTAAGGTAACTGCACCCGTTGAGTTTCCGAAGCAAGACACATTCGTTACGGAAGTGGTTGCACTTAACGCAGCAGCCGGTTGGGTAACCGTTGCAGATGCGGATGTAGAACAAGCATTCGCATCCGTCACAGTTACTGAATAAGGTCCCGAAGGAATCGCTGTTCTGTTTTGTGTAGTAACTCCTCCACCCCAGTTATAAGTATAAGCGGGTGTTCCTCCTGTTGCCGTCAAAGTAACTGCCCCCGTTGAATTCCCGAAGCAGGCAACATTCGTAACCGAAGTTAAAGCGTTCAGTGCGGCAGTAGGTTGAGTTATAGTTCTGGATAAAGAAGTCGAGCAGGAATTAGCATCGGTAATGGTTACCGAATATGTTCCGGCAGGAATATTAGTTCTGTTCTGAGTAGTAATGCCACCACTCCAGTTGTAAGAGTATGCACCGGTTCCTCCGCTTGTTGTCAAGCTAATGGCACCGGTAGAGTTACCAAAGCATGCAACATTTGTTACTGAAGTAGTTGTGCTCAACGCAGCAGCAGGCTGGGTAACGGTTGCAGAAGTTGAAGTAGAACAAGCGTTGGCATCCGTTATAGTTACATTGTAAGTTCCCGCAGTAACAGATGTTCTGTTCTGCGTTGTGATTCCTCCACCCCAGTTATAGGTATAAGCAGTTGTTCCACCTGTCGTGGTTAAGGTAACTGCACCCGTTGAGTTTCCGAAGCAAGACACATTCGTAACCGCAGTTGAAGCGTTCATTGCGGCAGTAGGTTGAGTTATAGTTCTGGATAAAGAAGTCGAGCAGGAATTAGCATCGGTAATGGTTACCGAATATGTTCCGGCAGGAA